>JASHQP010000121.1 GCA_030039095.1 Streptosporangiaceae bacterium | reverse complement strand
TTTCACAAGCCGCCCGTGGTCGACGAGGTGCCCGAGCCCGCGATCAGCGGCCCGCTCGACGTGATCGTGAAGATCGGCGGCGCCGGGGTCTGCCGCACCGACCTGCACATCATGGAGGGCCAGTGGGACGCGGCCATGCACACCCCTCTGCCCTACATCCTGGGCCACGAGAACGCGGGCTGGATACACGAAATCGGCCCGGGCGTCACCAACGTGGCGGTCGGCGACACCGTCATCCTGCATCCGCTGGTTACCTGCGGCCTGTGTGACGCCTGCCGGCGCGGCGACGACATGCAGTGCTCGACCAGCGCGTTCCCCGGCCTGTCCCGCGACGGCGGGATGGCCGAGTACCTGCTCACCTCGGCGCGGGCCTGCATCAAGCTCGACCCGGCGACCCAGCCCAAGGACGTCGCGGCGCTGGCCGACGCCGGCATCACCGCCTATCACGCGGTGCGCAAGGCGATCCCGCTGCTGTACCCGGGCACCGCCTGCGTGGTTATTGGCGCGGGCGGCCTCGGCCACATCGGCATCCAGTGCCTCGCCGCGCTGACCGCCACCCGGATCATCGTGGTGGACCAGAACCCGGACGCGCTCGAGCTGGCCGGGCAGCTGGGGGCCGACCACACCGTGGTCGCCGACGGCGGGCAGGTGGCCGCCGTGCAGAACCTGACCGGCGGGGCTGGCGCCAGCGTGGTTCTCGACTTCGTTGCCGAGCAGGGCGCCGAGAACGACGGCTGGAACATGACCGGCGTGGCCGGCTCGTACTTCGTCATCGGCTACGGCGGCACGCTGACGATTCCCACGCTGGACATCATCACGACCGAGCGCAACATCATCGGGAACATCGTGGGGACCTACAGCGACCTCGCGGAGCTCATGGTCCTGGCCCAGGCCGGGAAAGTCACGCTGCACACCAGGACCTACCCGCTCGACGCCGCGCCCGATGCCATCGCCGATCTCGACGCGGGCCGCGTCCGCGGCCGCGCGATCCTCGTCCCGTAGCCGGACCTTCCGTGCCGTAGCCCGCCCGTCCAGACCGTTCAGCCACTGACCCGGAGGGGATTGATCGATGGCCAAGGAACTCCGCTTTGGCGAGGATGCCCGCAGCATGCTGCTGGCCGGGGTCGACCAGCTCGCCGAGGCCGTGAAGTCGACGCTCGGGCCCAAGGGGCGCAACGTCATCCTGGAGAAGATCACCGGGTCGCCGGTGGTCACCAACGACGGGGTGACGATCGCGCGGGAGATCCACCTGAAGAACCAGTTCGAGAACATGGGCGCCCAGCTGGTGAAGGAAGCCGCGATCAAGACCAACGACATCGTCGGCGACGGCACCACCACCGCGACCGTTCTGGCTCAGGCGATTGTGCGGCAGGGCATGCGGGCCATCGGCGGGGGCGCCAACCCGGTCCTGGTCAAGCGGGGCATCGACGTGGCCGTCGGCCGCCTGGTCGAGCATCTGCAGGGCGTGGCGCACCCGGTCGCGACCGAGCAGGACTACGCGCGGGTGGCCGCGATCTCGGCGAACGACGACGACACGGTCGGCGCGGTGATCGCGCGGGCGCTGCACACCGTGGGCGACGCCGGCATCGTCACCGTCGAGGAGTCGGCCGTCAACGGGATGAGCGTCGACTTCGTCGAGGGGTTCGAGTTCGACAACGGGTACTCCTCGCCGTACATGGTGACCAACCCCGCCAGCCTCGAGGCGATCGTCGACGACCCCTACATCCTGCTGTGCAGCGAGAAGATCACCAAGGTGCAGCAGTTGATGCCGCTGCTCGACAAGATCATGCGGGCACCGCGGCCGCTGGTCATCATCGCCGAGAACATCGAGGGCACGGCGCTGAGCATGCTCGTGCACAACCACGTCAGCGGCGTGTTCCAGTGCGTGGCGGTGAAGGCACCCGGCTTCGGCGACCGCCGGCTGCACAAGCTCGAGGACATCGCCGCGATCACCGGTGGCGCCGTGTACAGCAAGCACTCCGGGTTCACCCTGGAGACGATGACGGCCGAGCAGCTCGGACGGGCCGCCCAGGTGCGGGTCACCGCCGACCGGACCGCGATCATCGGCGGCGCCGGCTCCCCGGCCGACGTCGAGTTCCGGGTCACCCAGCTGCGCGCGGAGCTCGAACGGGCCACGTTCGGGATCGACGAGGATGTGCTCACGGAGCGGATCGGCTCGCTGTCCGGCAAGGTCGCGGTGATCAGGGTCGGGGCGCCGACCAACGCCGAGCTGAAGGAACTGCAGCACCGCGTCGAGGACGCGCTGTCCGCGACCCGGGCCGCGATGGCCGAGGGGATCGTCGCAGGCGGCGGCGCCGCGCTGCTGCACGCCGAGGGGAGCCTGAACGACCTGCAGGTCAAGGATGACTACGCGATCGGCGTGGACATCGTCCGCCGGGCGCTGTCCGAGCCCGCGTTCCTGATCGCCGCGAACGCGGGCTACTCCGGCGAGGAGGTGCTGGACCGGATCGGCAACCTCGGCCCGGACGAGGGCTTCGACGCGCTGCAGGGACGCTACGGCAACATGATCGAGATGGGCATCATCGACCCGCTGCGGGTGACCCGGTCGGCGCTGCAGAACGGCGCCTCGGTGGCCGGCCTGCTGCTCACCACGAACACCCTGGTTGCCGAGGAGCAGACGCCGTGGGGCGGCAGCCCGGCGCTGATGACCGAGTACGGCGCGCTCGACGAGGGCCTGCACCAGCCGTCGCCCGACGCCAGCACGCCGCAGTCGCTCGGGCTGGGTCCCTCGGTCGGCTGATGGCGGTAGCCACCCCGGAGGGCGCGGCCCAGCTCGCCCCGCCCGGCTCGCTCCGGCTGCTGCGCTCGCGGGGCCGGGCGCGGGGCATCGCGGCGCTGCTGGGGCCAGCGTTCGTCGCGGCGGTCGCGTACGTCGACCCGGGCAACTTCGCGACGAACTTCACCGCGGGGGCGAGCTTCGGCTACGCGCTGGCGTGGACGGTGGTGCTCGCCAACCTGATGGCCATGCTGGTGCAGTACCTGTCCGCGAAGACCGGCGTGGCCACCGAGCGCGACCTGCCGCAGCTGTGCCGCGAGCACTTCGGCGCGCGCGTCTCCGCTGGCCTGTGGGTCCAGGCCGAGCTCATCGCGATGGCCACCGACCTGGCCGAGTTCGTCGGGGCGGCGATCGGCCTGAACCTGCTGTTTCACGTGCCGCTGCTGGCGGCCGGGCTGATCACCGCGGTCGTCGCGTTCGGCATCCTGGCCCTGGAACAGCGCGGTTACCGGAGGTTCGAGCTGGCCATCGCCGGCCTGCTCGGCATCGTGCTGCTCGGCTTCGCCTACGACCTGGCCGAGGTCGGGACCAGCCCGCGGGGCATCGCGGCCGGGCTGGTCCCCGGCCTGGCCAGCGACCGGCTGCTGCTGATATCGGGGATCATCGGGGCCACGGTCATGCCGCACGTCGTCTACCTGCACTCCGCGCTGACCAAGTCCCGGGTCACCTGCGACGACGACACCGAGCGGCGTGTGCTGCTGCGGTTCCAGCGGCTCGACGTGGTCGTCGCGCTCGGCGCGGCCGGCCTGGTGAACCTCGCGATGCTGTTCGTCGCCGCCTCGGTGTTTCACCGCACCGGCGGGTCGGCGGTCAACTCACTCGATGCCGCGCACGCCGGCCTGGCCCGGCTGGTGGGCGGGGGCGCGGCGCTGGCGTTCGCGGTGGCGCTGCTCGCCTCCGGCCTGTCCTCGTCGAGCGTGGGCACCTACGCGGGCCAGGTTGTCATGCAGGGCTTCGTCCGCCGCCGCATCCCGCTGTGGGCCCGCCGGGCACTCACCATGCTGCCCGCGCTGGTGGTGCTCGGGCTCGGCCTGCCGGCCACGGACTGCCTGGTGATCTCGCAGGTGGTGCTGTCGTTCGGGATCCCGTTCGCGCTGGTGCCGCTGGTCTTGCTGACGCGCCGCGCTGACATCATGGGCGCGCTGGTCAACCGCCGGGCGACGACCGTGGCGGCGGCCGGCATCGCCGCCACGATCATCGCCCTGAACGCCTACCTGCTCTGGTCGACCTTCGCCGGGACGTAGCCCCGCGGCCCGGCTAGCTCACTGGGAAGTTGAAGTAGTGCAGGCTGACGAACGGCGGGTCGCCGCCCGCCCCCGACACGAACTCCAGGTAGACGGTGTGCGTGCCGGTGACCTCGGAGATGTTGGCCGGAACCGTTTCCCAGCTTGACCAGCCGCCGGTATTGGCCACCGCGAAGCTGCCGACCGGCGTGTTCGACGGGCTGTCGAGCACCACCTCCACCAGCCCGCTCACCCCGCCGGCGGCCCCGGAGGCGACCCGCGCATCGAACTGGCTGGACCCGGAGCCGAAGCTGATGTCCGGATACTCCAGCCAGTCCCCGTTGCTCAGCTCGGCGGCCTGATTTCCGTCGACCCCGGACGGGCTGGTGTCGCCGGTGGCCGGCGTGACGCTGATGTCGCCGTTGCTGGCGCTGTAGCAGTCGGCCGAGATGTCATCGGTCGCCGTGGTCTGGCACTCGGCTCCCGTTGTCGACGGGCTCGGCGACGGTGACGCCGACGGAGACGGGGATGGGGACGGTGAGCTGCTGCCGCCGGTGTCGTAGACCGCGACGTAGCCAACGCTCATCGACGCGCCGGAACTGGTCGAGGAGGTCGGCGACGTGCAGCCGCAGACCCCGTTCGGGTAAGCGCCGCCCATGGCCAGGTCCAGGATCAGGAAGAAGCCGTGGTCGACGGCTGCCTCCCAGGTCGCGGTGCCGACCTGGCTCTCGGTCACGGTGTAGTAGGCGGTGCCGTTGAGATACCAGGTGATCGACTCGTCGCTGGTGTTGGTCCGGTTGACGATCACCGAGTAGGTGTTGTAGCCGGTCTGGCAGCCGGGGCACGCCTGCAGCCCGCTGGACAGGCCGGTGGTCTCGTCACACGGGCCGCCGGGATCGGTGCCGCAGTGCAGCGTCCCGGAGTGCTCGGACAGCGCGTTGACGTCCTCCATGATGTCGATCTCACCGGTGGACGGCCAGTTCGAGCAGTCCATCGTGCCCGAGGTGCCGGCGCCGCTGCTGCGGAACCCGGCGCCCAGCATCCAGAACGCTGGCCAGTAGCCGAGCCCGCTGGACGGGTTGGGCTGCTCGATCGACGCGCTGACCTCCATCTCGCCGCCCGCCGGGGCCTCGAAGTCGTCCGCAACGGTCTCGATGCGGCCCGACGTCCA
>JASHQP010000120.1 GCA_030039095.1 Streptosporangiaceae bacterium | reverse complement strand
TCTTGTTCTCGCCCGACGGGTCCGTCAACGGTGCCGCAGCCGAGGAGTCGCGCGGTGAGGTCTGGGTGCCCGCGTGGTCAAGGCCCTGCACGTTGGCCGAGATCCGGCAGCTCTTCGGCGAAGCCCGTGCCTCCTGGCGCGGTCGGCCGGCGCAACGGGCAGTCGAGTTCTATGCCGCCACCCGCACGTTGGGCGTGGCCCGGGGCATCGATGAGTTCGTGCGCTACGGGCTGCAGAAGCGCAACGGGGACAACCACCTCGCGGTTCGGCTCGACCACGTCTACGTACAGAACCGCACGGAGGTCCGGCTCGCGGCACGGATAGAGGAGTGGGTCTCCTGGATCCGGAGTCCTGGTGCGTCATCCGGGATCGGCGGAGCCACCCGGAAGTTTGATGCCACGCACCTCGCGTATGCGCGCGACGGCGGTCCGGAGCGGCTGCGCGACATGCTGGCCGCGCTGACGGTGCTCGAGCAGGCGGTCGGCCGCAGCGGAAGAACACGCGAGCGGACGCCGTTGCGGATGCCGCCGGGCGCGCGAGACTTCCTCGGCGAGTTCGCGAAGATCCCCACACCCGAACTCCGCGTGGCGGTCGGCATAGCCTCGTGCAGCACCTGGCCGGCCGTTGGCCCGGCGCGTACCATGCGGCAGCTCCTGCTGCCCGTTGACCCGGCCGGGCCCGGCCATCCGCGCGGGCGCTGGCGGGACAGCGCGGTCGTGCCCGGCTTCGAGCTGCGATCGCTGCGCCAGGTTCTTGCCGAGGTGCTCGCCTGGCGCAGCCGGACCGCCGTGGACGAGTCAGGTGCCGGGACGTTCCGAGGCGTGCCGGCGTTCCGCCGCGGCATCGCGGTGCCAGCGTGCGACCTGCACGCGTTCGCCCGCGGCGACCTTGACGAGCCGGCGCTGGAGGTCTGGCTGCGGGCGTGCCTGGCCCTGAGCTGGCGCGGGCTGCGTCACGACTGGCCTGAGCCGGAACCAGCCGTCCCGGTTCCCACGCTGGGCCTGCTGCACCCGCTGGCCTGCGGGCTCGCATCGCAGGATGATCCCAGCGCGCCAAAGCTGGCGATGGGACCTGACTGGGCGGTTCGGCTCGCCGCCGGGCAGGTCGGGCCCGTGCACGCCGACGCCGTCCGGCGGCTCCGGCAGGCCGGGTGGGACGCGGTGCCGGGTCTCGAGATGCCCACCGATGACGGCGTGCGCCTGGCCGCAGCGCTCGTGCCACGCTGCTCAGGCTGGAAGAAGATCTTGCACGATCACCTCGCCGTCCGCATGCGTGCGGATCACGACAATGCCGACGGCGTCGAGCTTGATCAGGAAGAAACCAACCCCCAACAACTGGCAGAGGAGCTGTAATGACGTCATCACGTACCGTGCTCGAAGTTGACCTGACCCCGGTGGCGGGCCAGCGTTTCCAGCCCACTGGGTTCCCCGACCTGGGTGCCGCCGAGTTCGATTCCGCCGACGGCACCAAGTCGCTGCTGGTCGAGTCCGCCCAGTCGATGGCCAACCGGCTAGAGGCCACGACCTGGGACGAGGCCCGTTGCGACCAGGTGGAGGAACTGGCCTCGCTGCCCTACGTCCGCATCGTGGACCCGGAGGAGAACTTCTTGTCGTCCAGCCGTCTGGAGGCACACCGGCTGGCGTCGGCGTACGTGATGAAGGGCACCGCCGGCGGGCTCGGTGGAGCGGACTGGATGAAGAACCGGCTCGGCCTGGAGGCTGGCCGCCCTCTGGACTACCGCGCGGTCGCCAGGGCCTGCTTCGCGCTGGACCCCGTGTCGCTCGTGCACGGGGTGTTCTTCGCCCAGGGCAAGTGGCCCTGGCAGCCGAAGATTGCCCGCGCGGTCACGAGCTTCGTCGAGGCGTACCGGGCAGTTCCGGCCGTGAGCGGCGGAGTGAAACGCGACGTCGTCAACAACGAGGCCAAGGAGGGCGCTACGACCGAGGGGTATGGCATGGTGCCCTACCACCGCGTCGAGTACACGGCCGGGGTGATCACCGCGTTCTTCGTGATCGACCATGCCCAGCTCCGGTCCTACGGCCTCCCGGATCCTGCGACGGCTCTGCTCGACGCGCTGGCCGAGTTCGAGATTGGCAGCCTGCTCGACGGCGGGCTGCGCCTGCGCACCGCGTGCGACCTGCACGTCGTGGACGTCCGCGGGAGCCAGCCGGACGCGCACGATGCGGCAGTGCGGATCGCGAAGCTGGGCGCCGAATGCTCCGACCTGCTCGGCCCGGTGACCCAGGTCGTGTGGTCCGGGCGGAGCAAATGAGATGCCGGCAACTCTTGCGATCCGGTTTCCGCTCGGGCGCTATCACGCCACGCCTTGGGACCGCAGTGTCAACGAGGGCGCTACCGAGTGGCCGCCGTCGCCATGGCGGATCCTGCGCGCCCTGGTCGCCACCTGGTACAACCGCTGGCCGGAGCTTCCGGCTCCAGTGCTCGAGGCGCTGCTCGAGGCTCTGGGCGATCCGCCCTCCTACCTGCTGCCTCCGGTTCGCCCGGCCCAGACCCGGCACTACATGCCCGATCTCGACCACCGCAAGGGAGAGCCTGGGCGGACCGACCTGACCCTGGATCCGTTCCTGTGGCTGCGGCGGGACGCGGAGCTGCTGGTGCGATGGGAGTCCGACCTGGACGCCGAGTCGCGGGCGGCGCTGGCGAAGCTCGCCGAGCTCCTGCCCTACCTGGGCCGTGCCGACTCGGTCTGCGAGGCACGGCTACGGGACAGCGATCCCGAGACGGACGCGACCTGGTGGCGGCCCGGCGCCGACGGTGAGCAGGCCACCCGGCTGCTCGCGCCTGCCCGTCCGATCCGCCGGGCCGTGCTGGAGATGTCAACCGTAGAGGTGCGCAAGGGGCGGCGCAGCGTGCCGCCCGGCACCACGTGGGTCCGCTACGCGAGCACGCCGCCCACCGCGCTGGTGCGGGTCATGGACGATCCGAGACACGTGCAGGCCGTCCGGTTTGCCGTCGCCTCGTCGGTCCCGGTGCGGGCCATTAACGGGATCCTGCTGGCCGACGCCGCGCACCAGCGAGCGGCACGCAGGCTTGCCGGCTGCGGCGGAGGTGACGTTCTCGGCGCCGGGGGAGCCACCACCGGCCATCAGCACGCGCACTGGTTGCCGGTCGCAGACGGTACCGGCCCCGAGGCTACCGTTCAGGCTCTTGTTGTTTATGTCCCGGGAGGCCTGCGGGCGGCTGAGGTCGCGGCCCTGGCTGGCATGCGCGAAGTGTCCGGCCAGCGCGGAGGCAGGGATGGTTACGAAGTCAAGGGCCTCCCGCAGGTCCGGCTGCTGCTGCAGGCTGCGGGTTCGCTGCAGCAGGTCGCACCCGAGCTCTGCGGCCCGGCGCGGCGCTGGCGGAGCCTGACCCCGTACCTGCCGGTGCGGCACTGGCACCGTCGGCGGGAGACGCTGGGCGAATACCTGAACGCCGACGTTGCGGCCGAACTCCGGTACCGGGAGGCCTACCGGGACGAGCCCGCACCGGGCGTGCAGGGCTGCGACCCGGACGGAGGCCTGCCGGACCGGTGGGCTCGCGGATACCGGCGCTACCGGCTGAACGAGAACATGGGCCGGGCCCGGCCGGGGCTTGGGCTGCGGCTGGAGTTCTCGGAGGAAGTCCGCGGGCCGCTGCTGCTCGGGCAGCTCAGCCACTTCGGCTACGGGATCTTCGGGCCGGAGTGAGGCGTGACCGTGACCGACCTGCCGGAGCTGGTGCCGGCGCGGATGCTGAACGAGTACGCGTACTGCCCGCGGCTGTTCTTCCTGGAGTGGGTCGACTCGCTGTGGGCGTCGAACGCCGATGTCGC
>JASHQP010000119.1 GCA_030039095.1 Streptosporangiaceae bacterium | reverse complement strand
GAACACCGCCAGGCCGGCCATGCCGTAGGCGAGCCTGCGCATGGCCAGCGCACCGATGACCGCTGCGAAGATCGCCAGCACCGCCAGGATGCCGCTGACCAGGACAACCTTGTCGTGGGAGCCAAAAGCGGAGATCGCGAAGTTCTTGACCGGGGGCGGGGTGAGGCCGATCGAGGACTCGCCGACGGCGACCACCGGTGAGGCGTCCGGCGCCACGAACCCGGCGACGAGCTGGCCGATGCCGAGAGCGACCGCGGCGGCCAGCAGCCCCGCGATCATGCCCCGCCCTACTCGCGCGATGTCCATATGGGAAGTCACACTATTTATTCGCGGCGCAGCACCGGGCTGGATTGGTCTTGCGCCAGGAATCCAAGCCGGCCGCCGGTCGGCTACGAATCTAGGACGTGGGGAGTGTGACGGGAGGCCAGCACAGGCCGCGGGGCGGTCCAGGTGGGTTCACGCCCGGCGATGCCGCCGGGCGCGCCGGCTTCCCGCAGCGGCCCGACGAGCTCGGCGACCTGCTGGTCCTGGTGGCGCGAGGCGACCCCGACGCGTACGCCGCGGTCTACGACCGCACGGCTGGCCAGGTGCTCGGCATCGCGCTGTCGGTGGTCCGTGACCCGGCCCAGTCCGAGGAGGTGGCCCAGGAAGTGCTGCTGGACGTCTGGCGGTCGGCCTCCCGGTTCGACCCGCAGCTCGGCAGCGGGGCCGCCTGGGTGATGACGCTGGCCCACCGCCGGGCGGTGGACCGGGTGCGCTCCGAGCAGAAGGCCGCCGAGCGGGAGCAGCGCGCCGCATCGGCGGACGTCGCCTACGACGAGGTGACCGAGGCCGTCGAGGCGCGGCTGGACCGGGAGCGGGTCCGGCGCTGCCTGGGCTCCCTTACCGAGCTGCAGCGCGAGTCGGTGACGCTCGCCTACTACGGCGGGTACACCTACCGCCAGGTGGCCGGGCTGCTCGGCGTCGCGGTGGGCACGGTGAAGACCCGGATGCGCGACGGGCTGATCAGGCTGCGCGACTGCCTGGGGGTGGACGGGTGACCGAGGCGAGCGGGGGCGCCCGGTGAGGCGCCGAAGCGACCCGCACACGCTGGCCGGTGCGTACGCAATGGACGCCGTGCCGGCGGCCGACCGGGATGCGTTCGAGCGCCACCTGGCGGGCTGTGAACCGTGCCGGCTCGAGGTGCGCGGGCTCAGGGAGGCCACGGCCGCGCTCGCGTCGGCCACCGGCGTGCAGCCGCCCGGCGGGTTCCGGGAGGCGGTGCTGCGCGCCGCCGGGCAGACCAGGCAGCTCCCGCCCGCCACCGCGGCGCCGCCGGCGCCGTGGCACGTGCTGCGGTGGCAGGGACGTGACCTGCGTGGCTGGCGGCCCCGGCTGGGTGTGATGCTGGCCGGCGCCGTGGCCTGCGTGCTGGCCGTGGCGGCCGTGGTCGCCGGGATCTCCGCGTACGGCATGCACAGCAGGCTTGATCAGGACCAGGGTCACGACCACGCGGTCGCGATGGTGCTGGGCGCCCCGGACGCCACGATGATGACCGCCCCGGTGACCACGGGGGGAACAGCGACCGTGGTCATGTCCCACCGCGAGCGCGCGCTCGTGTTCACCGCCGCGGACCTGCGGGTGCTGCCGTCATCGGAGAGCTACGAGCTGTGGCTGATGGGACCGGCCGGCAGCAAGCCGGCCGGAATGATCAGCGTGTCCGGGAACGGGAAGATGGCCGGCCCGATGGTGGTGTCCGGTCTCTCGGCCGGTGACAGGGTGGGGGTGACGGTGGAGCCCACCGGGGGGTCACCGCGGCCGACAACGCCGCCTGTCGTGGTCATCGCGCTCACCGGAGCCTGACGCATGCCCGCAACGGGCCTGCTGCGTGCGACAGTGGGTGAACCACCGGCTAACGTGGGGACCCGTGAAAGCATCTCCCGAGGCGCAGCTGCGGCTGCTCGAGCTTGCCGACCTGGACGCCGAGCTGACGAGGCTCGAGAACCGCCGCCGGGGCCTGCCCGAGCACGCGGAACTCGACGAGCTCGAGCAGCGTGATGCGCGTCTGCGCGACACCATCGCCTCCCTCGAGGCCGAGCAGGGCGACCTCCAGCGCGCGCTGCGCAAGGCAGAGGCGGACGTCGATCAGGTCCGCTCCCGCATCGACCGGGACCGCCAGCGGCTCGACGCCGGGCAGGTCGCGTCCCCCCGCGAGCTGGAGAACTTGCAGTCGGAGATCGTCTCGCTCACCCGCAGGCAGTCTGACCTCGAGGAAATCGTGCTCGACGTCATGGAGCGCCAGGAGGCCGCCCAGGGCAGCCGCGAAGCCGCCGCGGCCGAGCGCGAGGAGATCGCGGCCACCCGCGGCGTGGTCACGGCCCGGCGGGACGCCGCCCTGGCCGAGATCACCGAGCAGGCCGGCAAGGCAGGCGACCGCCGGGCGGCCGTGGCCAGCGAGGAACCACAGGACCTGCTGGACCTGTACGGCCGGATGCGGCAGCAGCACGCGGGCGTGGGCGCCGCCGCCCTGCGCGCGGGCAGGTGCGAGGGCTGCCACCTCTCGCTGAACATGGTGGACCTGAGGGCCATCCGGGACGCCGACCCCGACGAGGTGCTGCGCTGCGAGGAATGCCGCCGGATCCTGGTCCGCACCCCTGAGTCCGGGTTGTGAGCCGCAAGCTCGTCGTCGAGGCCGACGGCGGGTCCCGGGGCAATCCGGGGCCGGCCGGCTACGGCGCCCTGGTGCGTGACCCGGCGACCGGCGAGGTCCTCGCCGAGATGTGCGACAGCCTGGGAACCACCACCAACAACGTGGCCGAGTACTCGGGCCTGGTCGCCGGGCTGCGCGCCGCAGCGGACCTCGCCCCCGGCGCCGACGTCGAGGTGCGGATGGATTCCAGGCTGGTCGTCGAGCAGATGTCGGGGCGCTGGAAGATCAAGGACCCGAACCTCCGCTCGCTGGCCCGGTCGGCGCAGGACGAGGCCGGGCGGCTCGGGCGGGTTTCCTACACGTGGGTGCCGAGGGCCCGCAACGCCGACGCCGACCGGCTGGCCAACCAGGCCATGGACGCCGCCGCCGGCCTCGGCCTCCCCGTGACCACATTTGGCCACGGGACGGGATGGCGGCCCCCGGAGGAACGTGCGACCACCACGCTGCTGCTGCGGCACGGCGAGACCCCGCTGTCTACCGAACGGCGGTTCGCCGGGCGCGGCGACATCCCGCTGACCGAGGAGGGCCTGCGCCAGGCGGCCGCGGCGGCGGGCCGGCTGGCCGCCCGCGGCGGCATCGACGTGATCGTGACCTCACCGCTGCGGCGGACCCGGCAGACCGCCGAGGCGGTCGCCCAGGCCACCGGAGCGCCGTTGCTGGACGACGACGGCCTCGTCGAGACCGACTTCGGCAAGTGGGAGGGCATGACGATCAAGGAGGCGTCGCAGCGGTGGCCGGACGAGGTGTCGGCGTGGATGAGCAGCGTGGACGTGGCACCGCCGGGCGGGGAGAGCTTCACCGACGTCATCGGCCGCGTCAACGCCGCGCTGGACCGCCTGCTGGCCGAGCACCAGTTCCGCACGCTCGTCCTGGTCAGCCACGTCTCGCCGATCAAGATCGCGGCCTGCCGGGCGATGCTCGCCCCGCCCGCGGCGCTGTTCCGGATCCAGCTCGACGTCGCGTCGCTGTGCGAGATTGCCTGGTTCCCCGATGGCCCCGCCGTGGTCCGGTCGCTCAACGACACCGCACACCTGAGCAGTGCCGGTCGTTAGCGCCTATTCTTGAGGCAGCAGCGGGCGAGCTGGCCGGGCGGCCGCGGCGCGGCCTGGGCTCCAGGCCGCGTCGAGGAAGGTCCGGGCTCCGCAGGGCAGGGTGGTCGGTAACGCCGACCCGGGGTGACCCGCGGGAAAGTGCCACAGAAAACAGACCGCCCCCGGACTCGTCCGGGGGCAAGGGTGAAACGGTGGTGTAAGAGACCACCAGCGCCCGGAGTGATCCGGGCGGCTCGGTAAACCCCACCCGGAGCAAGGTCAAGAGGGAGGCGTGCAGACGCCTCCTGCGCGAGCGTTCGAGGGCGGCCCGCCCGATGCTCGCGGGTAGACCGCACGAGGCTGCCGGCAACGGCAGTCCCAGATGGATGGCCGCCGGCCCGCGCAAGCGGGTGCACAGAACCCGGCCTACAGGCCAGCTCGCCCGCTGCCTACGCGGTCTCTGCGGCCAGGCGGGGATCGAGGCCCGCGCGATGCAGGCGGGCGCGCGCTTCGTGCCGGGCGAGGATCTGCTCGGGGTCGCCGTCGAGGGATCGGTGCTTGGCGTCAACGGCGCGCTGCCATAGGCCGGCGGCCCAGAAAGCCGCGTGATCCTGAGCGGTCCAGCGGCAGCCGCGGGCGTCCTGGTAGGCGTCCAGGAAGGCAGCGCTGTCCTCGACGCCGGCCAGCGGCCCAGCGGAGTAAATCCCGAGAAAGCTGACCGCGGCGAATCCCGCGATCGCCGGCTCGGGCTGGCAGATGACGCTGTCCCAGTCGTGCACGGCGATCAGTTCCGTGCCCTTCCAGCGCAGGTTCTCGGGGTGCCAGTCGCCGTGCCCGATGACCGGATCGCTGGCGTGGCCGTGCAGCAGGCCGCGGACGGCTGCGGCGACGCGATCCAGCCACGGTGGTTCCGGGTAGGCGTTCAGGTCAGCATCGTCCTCTTCGAGCCGTGGCCATAGCCCCGGCCCGGTGTGATCCCAGCCGACCCACGACGGGGACGGGGCCAGGCCCGGCACCGATCCGGGACCCGGCGCCAGCTCGACCAGGCGGGCCAGCGCAGCCGCCGACACCACAGCCAATCCGTCTTGGGGCGGCTCGTCCACGTCCGGGACCAGCACCTCGGCGGAGGCGGCACAGCCGTTCAGCGGCTGCAGGTCCACCAGCGGTTCGGGGCACGGAAAGCCGGCCTCGAACAAGGCCCGGTGCACGGCCGCGCATCCGGCAAGCCGCGGGATGCGCGGCCGCATCTTGACGACCACCTCGCGGCCATCGCTCAGGCGAAGCCCGGTGACGGCCGACAGGTTGCCGGTCCCGAACAGTTCGGCCGCGGGCGGCGCTCCGAGCCAGCGCGTGCACCATTCGGCCAGCGCTTCCGCACCCGCAGATGGGCGTATGGTCTCGGGCACCAGCCCATCTTGCCGGAAACCGGAAGCGACCGAAACCGGACCGGGCGTTCGGGCGTCCAAGCTCACGTGAGAAAGGCGTGCCGCATTGCCGCTGGCGTGGCGGCCTGCGTATCGGTCCTGGCTGGCTGCAGCGGCCAGCCCGCCGACGGCCAGACGGTGACTGGCATGCTCCTGCGGGTCGGCGGCCCCGCGACTGAGCCGGGCCCGCCACCGCCGCTGCCACTTCCCGGGACGATCATCGCCCGCAACTCGGCGGGCCAGCAGTTCACGGCCACGGCGGGCAACGACGGCCGGTTCGAGCTGTCGCTGCCGCCCGGCACGTATCGGCTGACTGGTCACAGCCCTCAGGTCTGGGTCAATAACCAGCAGATGCTGTGCACGGCCCAGGCGGCGATACATGTGACGAAGGGCCGGGCGCTACGGAAGATCTGGGTTATTTGCTCGATCAGTTAGAGCGCGCCAGGTCTTTCGACAGCGGCCGACTATCCCTACCATGGGGACACCACCAGGGAGGGCAGGATGGTCTGGCTCAGTGGGCCGCGGAAAGGCCGCCTCAGGAATCAGCCTGACTTGATTCGGCAGCGGGGAATCTATCTGCACGACGCTCCTCCCGGCTATCGCCCGCCCCGAATGCCGTCGAAGTTCCTGCAGCGGCAGCTGCGCGACGATTACATCCTCATGCGCGTCGCCACCGTGGTCCTGGCCCTTCTGGCGGTGGCCTTCTTGGTGATCATCGGCGTGATGATCGCGACCTACACCTAGGGACTTCTCGCTGGCTCACGGCGATCCTCGTGTGAGCGCCGCTTCGAGGGTCCCGCGGTGGCGGACCATCCACGCTGCCGAGCGGGCGCGCCAGGCCATGGCCCATGGCGCGACGGGATGCGCGGTTGTCTCAGCGGTGATGCCGGCGTCGTCGGCTTCCCAGGCTGTGTCGCAGATGGCAAATTCGATGAGACGAGTGACGAAGCCCCGCCGCTGGCGGACCGTCAGCCCGTAGGCGTCGACGATCGCGGCGAGCTGGCGGGCCCGGTCGGCCAGTGGCGGAAGGTCCTCCCGCTCGGCGACGATGTCGTCGTGCAGCTTGGCATTGAGCCAGCTCAACTGGGCCAGCTCAACAACAGGATCGACCGGCCCGGCGGTCTCCCAGTCGATCAACGCCACGGGCAGGCCATCCCGGGCGACGATGTTCCACGGGGCCACGTCGCAGTGGCCGGTGATCTTGACCGGCCCGCCAAGGTCGCGGCCGTGCCAGGGAAACCACACAGCATCAGGCGGCGGGCGGAACGACGCCGTGGCCCGGTGCAGGTCGCGCAGCAGGCTGCCGAGCGCGGCGGCGCCCTCCAGGCTCCACGGACCCGGCTGGGTGAACTCGCCGTCGATGAACGTCAGCGTCTCCCGGCCGTCGTCGCTCAGGCCGGAGCCGACAAGGCGGGGAGCGGCGGCAAAGCCCACGTCCTCGAGGTGGCGCAGCAGGGCATGCACGGCCGGTGTCCAGGGCCCGGTGTTGCGGAGCACCATGTCGCCGCGGCGGTGGACGGTGGACCGGCCGCCGCCTTCCAGGGCGACCGGGTCGCTGGGGGAGGTCACGTTCTCAGCATCTCGGGCAGAACGGTTCTAGGCGTGGGGATCGGCGAGCGCGGCGACGTAGGCGGCGAAGCGGTCCAGGCTCGTCTGGAATCCGGCCCGGCCCTCGGGGGTGGCGAACATCGCCGGCACGTTGGTCTGGTGCGTGACGACCTCCGTGGTGCCGTCGCCGAGGTCGGTGAACGTGATCGTGGTGGTCATGCCGCCCTCGACGCCGGGCTCCTGCCACACGAGCCGCTCCGGCCGCCGTATTTCGACGTAGACGGCGCGCATCGTGTATTCGCTGCCGTCGCCGTCGTTGACCATGGTGGTCTCGAACGCGCCCCCTGGCCGCAGGTCAACGGTGATG
Source organism: Streptosporangiaceae bacterium (assembly GCA_030039095.1). The sequence continues at coordinate 8,884 of JASHQP010000119.1, read as the reverse complement.
CCACCGGCCGGGGTGGTGGTCCCCGCCGGTCCCCAGAAACGCGCGAGGTGCTCCGGCTGGGTCATGCAGTCGAAGAGCAGTTCCCTCGTGGCGCGGTGGACGCGCCGGTAGGTGAACTCGCCGGGCTCGCCGGGCGAGGCGGGCGGAGCGGGCGGAGCGGGCGGGGTCAACTAACGGTCTCCTTCCCGGGAGCGCAGCTCGGAAAGATGCTGGTCGAGGCGGTCGTAGCGGTCCCGCCACATCTGCTGGTGACGGCTTATCCACTCGGCGGCTGGATCGAACCTGCCGGGCTCGAGCCGGCAAGGCCGGGACTGGGCCGCGCGGGCCCGGGAGATCAGCCCGGCCCGCTCCAGCACCTTCAGGTGCTTGGAGATCGCCTGCTGGGTGAGCGCGAACGGCTCGGCCAGCTGGGTGACCGTGGCCTCGCCGTCGGCCAGCCGGGACAGGATCGCGCGCCGCGTCGGGTCGGCCAGGGCGGCGAACGTGAGGCTGAGATCGTCCTCGGCCAGGGCCGTGGTCACTGGGCGGCGTCCCTCAGCCGCTGCGCGCCCGGGCCGGTGACCGCGTCGTGGGCCAGCGACCGCCGGGCGAGCAGGAGCAGCAGGTCGCGGCTTGGCCCGGTGGCCTGGGCGCCGCTGCCCGAGGACCAGTCGAGATCACTGGCGCGAAGCTCGATGCCGTCCAGGTCGACGCCGAACGCGTTCTGGCCACCCTGGCCCGCGGCCATGCCGAGCACAGTGACCATGGCCTCGTCGGGGACCGGGTACGTGATCGACAGCGGCCAGGCGATGTCGAGGCCATGGATGAGGTCGTGGCTCATCGCACCCCGCTGCCCGCCGCCGGGCGGGGCCCACGGGTTGGCGATGTTGTCCCGGAGCACGCCGACGAGCTCGGCCTGCGGCAGCTCGCTGTCCCGCGCCGCAACGGCGTCGGAGAACTTGGTGAAGTCGCCACGGCACTCGGCCATGCCGCGCCCGAACTCTTCCTCGGTGATCCGGAACGGCATCGTCAGGTGCGCCACCACGTGCGCGGCCGTCCAGCCCGCGCACAGGGACGGCGACCGCCACTGCTCGGCGCTCAGCCCTCCGAGGACGTCGGCGAGCTCACGGCGCTCGGCGCTGATCAGGTCCATCATCGCGGCATCCCCTAGGAAACTACAGAGTTGTACAACTAGATAGTTGTATACAGGCTCCGCGGCCGTGCTGTCAACCTGCGGGCGATCACGTCGCCCGGAGGGATTTGATCATGATCAGGCAGGGGTTTCCCGGCCAGAGACCGTGGATCTCCTCGAGGGGCCGGAACCCGACGCTGGTGTAGAACTGCCTCGTCTTCGCGTAGCCGACGTCGGGGCGGGCCGGCCCCTGGGTCTTGACCTGGAGGAACTCGACCCCGTCGGCGGCCAGGTCGGCCTCGAGCGCGGTCACGAGGGCCCGGCCGGCCCCGCGCCGGTGCCACGCCGGGTCCACGGCCATGAGGTAAATCTCGGCGGACGCCGGGAAGTGCCGCGCGGCGAGCAGCACCCCGGCGGGTTCGGCAGGCTGCCCGTCGCCAGTACCTGGCCAGGCCAGGTACGCCGGCCGGGTCCGCGCGTCGCCGATGTACTCACGGACCGAGGACTCGATGCCGAACCAGCCGGGCAGCATCCGCAGCAGCCGCTCGACCGCGCCGGGAGCCGGCTCGCCCGAGGTCACACGCCAGGACGCGTGGTCCGTGTGGTCGCCAAGGGGCACCACCGCACGCTAGCCCCGGCGGACACCCGGGCGCACCGGGTTTTCCGCCGGGGCTGCCGCTCTGCACCCGCGCCCGTGACACCGTGCGGATCTGGTGCCCCTGGCGGGGCACCTATGCCGTACGGATGGCTCAGGGCTCGTCGGTGTGCTCGGATTCGCCGCGGGCCGCCTTCATGATCCGCTCGGCCTGGCTGATCATCTGCTCGGCCCGCTCCCGCGCCAGGTCGAACCGCTGCCGGAACGTGTCGACCCGGTCCTGCAGCCGGTCGCCGAGGTACTCGAAGCGGTTCCAGTCCGGGCCCGGGCCGTGACCGTGGTGCGGGCCGGGGTGGTGCGGGCCGGGGTGATGCGGGCCCTGGCCGTGATGCCCGCCGGCGGCCCGCTCCCAGTTCCAGTCGTCGTGCCGCCAGTCCTCCGGGCCGTCCTCCTCGTCGAAGCCCTCGTGGCCCTCGTCGTCATCGTCCCCGGAGTCTTCGGCCAGCTCGTCGGCGCGCGCCTGCGCCCGGTCGGCCGCCTCGTCGGCGTGCTCGGCCAGTTCCTGCTCCCGCTCGGCCCGCTCCTGCGCCAGCTCTGCGGCTTGCTGAGCCCGGTCGCGGGCCAGTGCCGCCTCGTCGGCGCGCTGCTGCGCCCGCCGGAACTCCTGCTCGTCCGCCTGGCTGCGGGTCAGCTCGGCGGCTTGCTCGGCCAGATCCGCGGCCGCCTGGGCGAGCTCGGCCGCCTCTTCGGCCTGCTCGGCCTGCTCCTGGGCGAGGTCGGCCCGTTCCTGCTCGGCGTCGGCCCGCCGCTGCGCGTCCTCGGCGAGTTCGGCCAGCCGGGCGGCTTCCTCCTGGGCCTTGAACTCGCCGACGCTGATCCCCGCTTCCTCGGCCACCATGGCGTACCAACGGTCGTCACGAGGCGTCGCGTTACGGCCCGTCTCCGGGGATTCCGGTGGCGCTGAGGGCGCCTGCCCGGCCTCGACCACGTGCCGGGCGACGCTGTACGGCTCGCCGGTCTCGGCCATGCGCTGGCGGACGGCGGTCTTCTGTGCCTTGTTCTGGGTCATGGCTCATCGCTTCCCGGCGGGTCCGCCCGCGACTGCCCGCCGAAGGTGAATGGCATGACTGGGAGATGCACACGAGTCGTAGACCCTTGTCCTCGTCGCCGCCATCGGCGCGGGCCGGTCGCTGGCTCGGAAGCGGGCAGGTTGTGCGCTGCCACTGCAATGCAGCGTATCCGGCGGCACCGGGCGCGACAAGGAGGCCAGCACCCCGCGGCCAAGGGGCGCCTGCTCCCCAATGGGTCCCAGGCCAAACAGGCTAAGCCATCCGGTGCCGCGACGGCCGCGCGGCGGCACGCGTTCCGGGCGTCGGCGGCGTGTGCGGAAAACCTGGCCGGCCGGCATCCAAACGGCTAACCTCCCCTACCGGAGGTCTGGATTGCCACAGTCTGTGCTGACCGAGCCGCTGCGCCGGTGGGACCCGGAGCAGATCGGTGGTTATACCCTGATCGGCCGGCTCGGCGCCGGCGCGATGGGGCAGGTCTACCTGGGCCTCTCGGCCGCGGGCCGGCTTGTCGCGGTCAAGACGATCAAAATCGAGCTCGCGGAGGAGCCGGATTTCCGCACTCGCTTCGCCCACGAGGTGGCCGCGGCGCGCCGGGTCAGCGGCGCCTTCACCGCCGCCGTGGTCGCGGCCGATCCCGAGGCCGACATGCCGTGGCTGGCCACGGCGTACGTTCCGGCACCGTCGCTGAGCACGCTGGTGCGCGTCTGCGGGCCGCTGCCGGTGCCGGCGGTCCGGTGGCTGGGGGCCGGCTGCGCCGAGGCGCTGGAATCCATCCACGGAACCGGGTTGGTCCACCGCGACCTCAAGCCCTCCAACGTGCTGGTCTCCCCGGACGGGCCGCGGGTCATCGACTTCGGAGTGGCCAGGGCCGCGGAGCGGATCCAGCTCACGGTGACCCGCGGGGCCGTCGGCACGCCCGCGTACATGGCGCCGGAGCAGGCCAGGGACACCCGCCAGGCGACGGTGGCGAGCGACGTGTTCTCGCTGGGCGCGACGATGCTGTTCGCCGCGACCGGGCACGCGCCGTACCAGGGTGAGACCGTCATGGACGTGCTGGTGCGGCTCGCGACCGAACCGCCGGACCTGACCGGCCTGCCGCCGGACCTGGCCGACATCGTCAGGCCGTGCCTCGAGCGCGACCCGCGCAAGCGCCCCACCTCCGCGGCCGTGGTCGCCCACCTGGCGCCCGGCCTCAGCCTTTCCGATCCCGGGCAGAGCCTCGGATCGTCGGCGCTGCCCGGCCCGGCGCTGGCGCTGATCGCGGATTACCGCCGCGATCCCAAGCCGCTGGCTCTGGACGCCGGCCCGGGTTCGGGCCCAGGCCCCGCTTCCGGTTCCGGGGACGACGCGACGTTCGGGTCACAGCCCGCGCCGAGCGCACCCGGCCGTGTGCCCGCGCCGTCCAGCAGGCACCGCCCGCCGTCTCGACGGGCCGGAACGCAACGCCGACGGGGCTACCTGGCCATCTGGTCGGCCGTCGCCGCCGCGGTCCTGCTCGGCGCCGGCACGGCGATCGGGCTCGTGGTCGGCGGCGACCAGCGGCCGCTGCCCCCGCCGCCGGCCAACACGATTCTGGTTCCGGCCTCGCAGGCGTCGCTGTCGGCGCAGCAGGCCGGCCGGCCGGATATCGCGCTCTACCAGAGGTCCGGTGACAGCCACACGGTGTTCGTGATGCACGGAGAGGGCTGGAAGCCCGGCCTGCCGGTGACCGTGACGCTGTCGGGGCGGGTCTCTCCGGTGCACCCGATCGTGGACGAGGCCGGGACGTTCAGCTACGCGATCAACCAGGACCACGAGTTCTTCCGCGGCGGCCTGCCGGCCGGCACGTACGAGGTCGTGGTCACCGCGCCCGGCGGCGCCCGGGCCGTGGCGAGCTTCACCGTGCACGCCGCGCTGCCGCCTGGTCAGGCCCCGGGCCCCGGCGGGCCCGCCGTCACATCACCTGGGTCCACCACAGGTCCTCCTGGCGGGAGCACCAAGCCGGGTCGCCGAGTCGCGAAAGGTCACCGGCGGCAATGATCCCGGTGTCGATGAGCGCCCCGACAGCCACCTCGTCGGACAGCCGGATGCCCGGGCGCACCAGGCCGCGTTCGACGATCTTGCGGCGCAGCACCTTGATGTGCTCCCCAACCCGCGCTGACAGCCGGTCGCGGAACGCCGGGTCGCTGTCGAAGCACTCGATCTCGTGGTGGGCGTCGGTGACCTCGAGCGCGGCCCGGGCGATCTCCGGCGTCCGGGGGAGCGGCATGCTGCGGGCCGGGTCGATCAGCCACGGACGGCACCACATCAGCGCGACGAGGAAGAGCTTGGTGTTCGGGTCGAGGTAGAGCGGGAGCAGGGTCGCATCGCCGCCTGCGGGCGCGGGGGCCCCGCCACCGTCACCGGCCGCGGCTGCGCTGACCGCGACCACGAGGCGCAGTGGCTGTCCTTCCTCGAGCATCGCGCGGGAACCGATCAGCGCCGTTCCCTCGCGCACGAACCACCCCGCCGACGGCTCGCCGGGCGCGTCCATGCGCGGCAGCCGGACCCGGTACCCGTGACCCTCGGCGTACAGCGCGTGGGTGTAGCTGAGGTTGGCCACCCAGGCACCACCCGCTGCGGCGCTGACCGCGCCCGCCCGGCGGGAGAGCCCGCGGCCGGCCGGTATCACCAGGTCCGCGTCGGGGCCGCGGCCGAACACCACGCGGCTGCCGTCGGGAATCGCGATCACGCGTCCTGCCGGGGTGGTGACGTGCGCGGTCACCGGAGCCGAATCGAGCGCCATCACCGTCCTGCCCGCGGGTGTCCTGCACGTCAGCGGCCCGCGCCGTCCGAAGGCGCCGTCGGCCGAAAGTCGCGTGCGGTAGCGGGCATTCTAGGTCCGCTGCTGGTCAGCACGCATCCCGGAGTTCGGGGATGGCGGCGCGCGCCAGAACGCGGTTGGCTTTCCCTAACCGGGGCGGGGCGGGCAATGCGCTTGGGGGAGACCGCCTGCACCTGCGGTCGACCAAGGGAGCTGCGCGACGAGCCACTCTCGGCGCGCAGGGGTCAGGGGGGACCTGTCGGTCTGGCGTCGTCCGCCTCGCCCCGGCCATGCGCGAATGCGTGCTCCCGGGCGGGGAAATTAGCGGCTATTTCATCGGCTTGGGGCCATTGTTCTCCAGGTAGAACGGCTCTCGGTGTGTAAATCGCTGGCGGGCGTGGAATAGGACTCCCGTAATTGATCTAGACGGGGGGAAGATCAGTGCCTGCACGAACCACGGCCCGTACGGCCGCCCGCCGCAAGCCGGCGAGCGCCCGCACCCGGTCGACGAGCGGCAGCGCTCCGAAGCGCACCGCGAGCCGTCCGAAGAAGAGGGCCACCACCAGGGCGACCGTGACCAGGGCCAAGCGCACGACGGCCAGCAAGACCACACCGTCGGCGCAGGTTGCGGCCCGGACAGTGTCGTCCGCGGCCACCAAGGTCACGTCGGCCGCCACCAAGATGACGGCCGCGGCCACCAAGGCCACGTCCTCCGCTAAGACGATGTCCACCGCCATGCAGGCGATGAACACCGCCACGAAGGCCATGACCACCGCCGCGAAGTCGCTGACAGCGGCCGCGAAGACGATGTCGACCGCCAAGGCCATGCCTGCGGCGGCGCGGAAGTCCAGCGCGACCAAGTCACGTTCCTCGGCGAGGCCGACCGGCAGCGCCAGGGCCCGGACCACCGCCAAGGCACGGACCACCGCTGCCCGGAGCACCGCTGCCCGGAGCACCGCTGCCAAGGCGAGGCGCACCGCCAAGCCGGCAAGCACGGCCACCAGGCCGTCTGCGGCGAAGTCCGCCAGCACGGCCCGCTCGACGAGGACCGCCAAGCCGGCGACCGCGTCTCGGCCGAAGACAACCGCCACCCGGTCCAAGACCGCGGCCAAGCGCTCGACGGTGAGGGCGCACGCCAGCACCTCCGCCGCGAGGCCGAAGCCGAACGGCAATGGCAAGGCCAAGGCCGCCCGCTCGAAGGTGAGCACCGTGCGGCGTCAGTCTGCGCCGAACCTCCGGGTCGCTTCGCCGCCGCGCAGCTCCAGCGAGGATCAGTACGGCGGCCTGCTGGCGGGGCTCATCCGCTAACAGGCATCACGTAGCGCCCCGGGGGACGATGCTCGGCTCCCGGGGCGCTTCCATGCGCGGTTACCGCGCGGCCAGCACCTCTGCGATTTTCGCCGCTGCGCCCGGTGGGTCCTCGGCATCGTGCAACACCTCGCCCCACGACCAGCGGTAGTACCAGCACAGGCGCCCATGGTCATCGGTACCCGGGGTGCAGTCGATGCTCTCGGCCAGCATCGAGGCGCCGGGCACGGCCACGTGCAGTGCGGCCGGGTAGCTGGTTTTCACCGTGGCATGAAAGCCAACGGTGTCGAGCGCGGTCGCGAGCCGGTGCAAGTGGTAACTGCGTACATGGTCATGCGTGCCGTCCTGCATCTCACCTGCCTTGCGGGGTCGGCACATTGTCGGTGCGGGCAGGCCCCCCTTGTCAAGCCCGCCCGCGGGGCGGAAAGTCAGCGTTCGGCCGCTCCGTACTCTGGGTAACCGCCGTATCCATCGCTCCCGTACGGGTCATTTGGTGCATATCCCGCCGGGTTGTCCGGCCCGGCCGGATAGCCGTTGGCCGGGTTGTCCGGCCCGGCCGGATAGCCGTTGGCCGGGTATCCGGCCGGGCCGTGCTGTCCGTACCCGTTCCGGTAGTCGGGTTGCTGCGGGCCGGCCTGGTCCGGCTGGTGCCAGTAGCCATTCCCGTTCTGCCCCGCGCCGGGTGCCGGGGGTGCCGGGTACGGCAGCCCGTTGCCATTGACGGGGGTGGCAGCGTAACCGTTGTAGCCGGAAGCCGGGGCCTGCCGGCTGTCGGGCGTCACATAGCTGCCGTAAGGGTTGCCCGACGCCGGGGTAACCGGCCCGTGAGCGGGCTGCGCGGCAGGGACGGCCGATCCGTTCGCGGCCGTCGCCGGGTAGGGATTCCGGGTGGGCAGAGGGTCGGTGCGGTAGGCGCCGGGGTTGCCGCGGCCGTCGCCGACGGGGTATTGCGGCGCTGAATGCTGCCCGGAGTGCCGTGAGGCCGGGGGCTGCGGTGCCGGGGCCGTGGAGTACTGGGCGGTCGGGTACTGGGCATCCGGATATGGGGCCGTGGGGTACTGAGGTGCCGAATACTGCGCGCCCGGGTATTGCGCGGTGGGCGGGTCGTAGCCCGGGCGCTGCGGCGCGGCGGCCGGGTACGGCGCCGGGGCGCGCGATCCGCCCGGCGGCGTGTCGGACCTGCGGTTGCGGTACGACCTGCCGTCCGAGGCCTGGACCGCCGGGAAGGACGGGCTCGTCAGCGGGTCGTCGTCGAGGGGAACCGGCCGCTGCCTGCGGGCGGGCGGAACCTGTGCCGCAGGCGGCGCGGCGGCGGGCGGAGGCACGGGCATGTCACGTGGCCGCGGCCGCCGGGCGGACGGGACGTCGCGGATCGCCGGCATCGGAAGGCTGGCCGGGCCGACATCCAGGTAGCGGCCCGGGTCCCGGCCGGGGGCATCGAGGAAACGCTGGCCACGATCGCTGGCCGGGGGGGCAGGCAGTGGGCGGCCGTTCTGGCCCCGGTCGCCGTTCTGGCTGGCCGCCGGCCGGCGGCGGTGCGTGCTGCCCCGGTCGCCGTTCGAGGCGGCCGCGGAGCGCCGGTGGTCCTGGAACTGGTCGGTGGGCACCGGTGCGGGGGCAAAGTCAGTTCTGCCCCCGGCGACCGTCAGCTCGGCGTCGCCGGCCTGAGATCCTCGAACCGGGAGGCCGGTGACGGGATCCCGCCGCGGCGGCCCGCCCGGTGCGGGGCCGCGCACCGCCATCGTCTCGGGCTCCGGGTCCTGGCTGGGCCCTGCCGCGGCACCGCCCCGCTGCGCGCTACGGCGCGACGGCGTCGGCTCCGGCCCCGAGGTCATCGGCTTCTGCGACGCCAGCTCGGCCCAGTAGTCGACGTCGGAGAGCTGATCCCACTCGCTGCTGTCCCATTCCGAGCTGTCGCCGGAACGCCGCCGGGCGCGGGCGGGGGCCGGGGCGCCCGGAAGGTCTTGCGCGGCGTCGGGGCGGCGGCGCTTCTGCGGTCCGGACACCGCAGGCCCGCT
>JASHQP010000118.1 GCA_030039095.1 Streptosporangiaceae bacterium | reverse complement strand
GGGGCCGGCCTCGTCGGCGCGCCCGGCGCGCCGCCGCTGAGCGCAGCCACGGTCGGCTTGGTCGCCGCGATGGCGCTGGGCGTGACGGTCGTCGCGACGTTCGGGCCGGCCATCCGCGCGGGCCGTCTGAGTACGGTCAGCGCGCTCAACGGCACCGTACGGCCACCCAGGCGCCGGGGACCGGCCGCCGCGTTCTCCGCGCACCTTCCGGTGCCGCTGCTCCTAGGCCTGCGCCTGGCGGCACGCCGGCCACGCCGGATCCTGCTCAGCACCCTCAGCATCGCGGTGACCGCGAGCGGCATCGTCGCCGTGCTCGTTGTCCACGCCGCCGGTAACGACCAGGGATTTCTCACCCCGGGCAACCCGCAGGACGCCCGGCTGGACCAGGTGACGACGGTCGTGTCGGCGATGCTCATCGTCCTGGCCGTGGTCAACGCGATCTTCATCGCGGTGGCAACGGCCCTGGACGCCCGGCACTCATCGGCGCTCGCCAGGGCCCTGGGCGCGACCCGCCTGCAGGCCGGCACCGCGCTCGCCGTGGTCCAGGCGTTTCCCGCGCTGGCCGGCGCGCTGCTCGGCATCCCGGGCGGCATCGGTATCTATGACGCCGCGAGCAACGGAGGGAGTACGACGGTTCCCCCGGCCTGGTGGCTCGCGGTCATGGTCCTCGCGACCGTGGCCGCCGTGGCGGTGCTCACCGTCGCCCCGGCGCGCATCGCCGCCCGGCAGCCCGTGGCGCAGATCCTTCAGGCCGAGAGCGCCTGACCGGCCAGCCTCCGGCCACCCGACCCTCAGGTACCCGAAAGGCGCACTTCAGATGACCAAGCTCGAGATCGTCAAGATCCCTGAACGGATAGCAAGGAGGTGGCGCACCGCCCGCTCGAACACCGCCGTGGCGGCGGTTCCGGTGCTGCATTGGCGCTCGTGCGATGGCGGGTTCCAGTGCGCCACCGCCCGGGTGCCGCTGGACTACGCCGAGCCTCGCGGCGCCACAATCAGCCTCATCTTCACCACACTCGCCACGCTGCGCCTGCGCAGCACCGCCGAAGGCCCGCCCGAGATACCCCAGCCAGACGACCTGCAGCTGCACCTGCTCGACCTGCTCAAAATCGACCCCAGGAATCCCGGCGAGCCCAACTAACCTCATGTGCGAATCGCGGGTCAGCAGCCGGGCCTGCCGACCGCGATACCAGGCCCAGTGCTTGCCTCGACGTTCACTCTTACCATCGCTGGATCGGTGCCGGTCACCCACACCCGAGCTTATCTCGTTGTGACGCGGAACCGTTCGTGATGAGTTACGGAAGTGTGGGACGCGAATGTAGGTCACTGGCTGGTAGCTTCCGGGGTGGCGCCTGGCCCGGAAGGGTGGCCATCCGCTCCCGGATGCCCTGCTCGGATGCGGTCAGGCCGACGGGCCGCCCGGCGCCGCCCGAGGTCCCCAGCAGGCCACCGGCGACTCGCAGGATCTGCTCGGTGAGTTCGGCAGGTCCCAGCCTGCCGCCGGGCCGGTACCAGCGGTGCAGCGAGGTCAGCATGGTCAGGATGAGGTTGGCTGCGATCTCGGTATCGGCGCCGTCCGGCCCACCGGTGCGGCACTCGTCCAGCAGCCGGGCGAAGTCCTCGGTGACCTCTCTCGCCCAGGCACGGAACCTGCGCCGCGCCCCGGCGGAGAGCTCGGTCTCCTCGCTGAAGACGATGGCGTAGAACGTCCGGTTGGTTACCGCCGCCTGGACGTGAACGGCGATGACCTCGCGGAGCTTGCCGGCCGGCTCGTGATCGCTGACGAGGATCTCTCGCAGCCGTGCGCCGAGGTAGCCCGTGATCTCGTCGACAGTCAGGTCGAGAAGTTCGCGCTTGCTCCTGGTGTACTTGTACACGGTCGGCCGGGAGATCCCGGCTGCCTCGGCGATGTCGTCGATCGTGGTGTTGCGGTAGCCGCGTTGCTCGAACACCTCAGCCGCGGCGCGCACCAGGGCGCGGGTGTCAGTCGCTCGTTCTCTCGCCATCTTCCCGTCCTGCTCGTCCGAGCGACATCGGCGTGTGGTCAGCTCCTGGCGAGGATAGTGACGGCTGCGACCGCGGCGTCCGGGTCGGCGTATCCGCCAGCGTTCTCCGCCAACGCTAGCCTGGCCCCCGCCACCTGCCGGTCACCCGCGCGGCCGCGAAGCTGGTCAGCCAGTTCGGCGATCTGCCCGAGGCCGGTTGCGCCCAGCGGGTGGCCCTTGCTTTCCAGGCCGCCGCTCGGATTGACCGGCATCTTCCCGCCGATACGTGTGCGCCCGTCCCGCAGCAGGGCCGTGGCGCCTCCCGGCGCGCACAGCCCGAGTTCCTCCAGCACGATGAGTTCCGCCGGAGCAGTGGCATCGTGGCACTCCACCACGCTGATGTCCGCAGGACCGACGCCGGCCATCGCGTAGGCTGCCCGTGCCGCGGCGGGCACCACCTCGCCGTAGCTGCCGGGCCGGGCACATGCCAGCGAGGTCGCCAGCAGCCGGACCGGCTCAGCTCCGCATCGCGCGGCCAGCTCGGGCGTGGTCACGACGACCGCGGCCGCGCCGTCACTCATCGGGGCGCACATGGGCAGGGTCAGAGGACCGGAAATCTGGCGTGCGGACAGTACCTCGGCGACAGTCATCCGCGCCCCGTACTGCGCTTTCGGATTCGCCCGGCCGTGCTCGTGGTTCTTGGCGCTCACCAGCGCGAAATCCTCGACTGTCGCATCGGAGCGGTCGAGGTACCAGCGGGCATAGCGCGCATAGATGTCCATGAAGATGGACCCGCGTCCGCCGGTGCCCAGCTCAGCGCGTATGTCCTCGAGCCGGTCCTGGTCGACGGCGGCGGTGAGCGCCCCGAGGGCCCTCGCCTTGTCAGCCACGACCAGCTTCTCGGCTCCCACGGCTATGGCGACATCCGCCTGACCGGAGGCGACCGAGAGCCACGCCTGATTCAGAGCCGTGGACCCGGAAGCGCACGCGTTCTCGACATTGATCAGCGGTCGCCCGGCCAGCACGGTGCCGGCGACGGCCTGCTGGCCGCGCGCCGACTCCTGCCCCTGCAGCAGCCCGGACAGCACGTTGCCGTAGTAGACAATGCCAATCTGCTCGCCCCTGCCGGTCATGCCAGCATCCGCCAGCGCCTCGGTCACGGCCTCGCCGACGAGTGACTTGATGCCGCGACCGGGATGCTTTCCGAAGCTCGTCATGCCGGTACCGGTGATGACCACCTCACCCATGCTGCCTGCCACTCCTCACCTGTCCAGGACCTCGCGGCCGATTAGCTCGCGGGCGATTATCAGCTTCTGGATCTGCGCCGTCCCGTCGCCGATGAGATAGCCGGAGACATCCCGCAGCAGCGCCTGGAACGGCATCTCGTCGGACCAGCCCACCTGGCCATGCAGCACGATGGCGTCGCGGATCGCGTCGAACGCCACCTGCGGCGCCCACCACTTCAGCATTGCGGCCTCGGCGGTGTGCGGCTGGCCGGCCATGCGCAGGCCGAGCGTGTGCAGCGCAAGCGCGCGCACCGCCGCCAGGTAGGTCGAGTGTTCCGCGATCGGAAACGAAACGCCCTGGTAGGCCGCCAGCGGCTTGCCGAAGGAATGTCGCTGCCTCGAGTAAGTGATGGCCGCATCGAGAGCGCGCTGCGCGCTGCCGGCCACCATCAGGGCGATCAGCGTCCGGGTGAGATCGAACTCGCCCATGATGAGCCGGAATCCGGCGCCTGGCTGTCCCAGCAGCCGCTCGTCCGGCACGAAGGTGTCGTCCATCGCGATCGAGCCACGCCCGAGCGGGACAAATCCGGGGTCGCGGAACCGCTGCACCGACACCGAGGGGTCGTCCAGCGGCACCAGGAACGCGCTGATCCCGCCCGACCCGCCTGATGACGCCGGGCTGCCGTCGGCCGCGGTTCGGGCCAGCACAATCGCGGCGTCGGCGTGCGGCGCCAGGGTGATCGAGGTCTTCTCTCCGGTGAGCCGCCACCCGCTGCCGACCCGGCGCGCGCGGGTGGTCAGCGCGGCGGCGTCGGAGCCGCACTCGGGCTCGGTCAGTGCGATGGCGCACACGCCATCCCCGGCGAGGAGCCGGGGCAGCCACTCCGCGACAACGGGACCGCTTCCGCGAGCGGCTATGATGTTCGCGGCGACGTTGCCGCCGAACACGAGGTAGCCGCAGTTAGGGTCCGCGTACGCGACTTCCTCGCAGGCGAGTCCGAGGGCGATCAGGTCCGCGCCCTGCCCGCCGGCCTCCTCCGGAAGGCACAGGCCGATGAGCCCTGCGGCCGCGAGCTCCCTAAGCTCGGCGTACGGGAACGCGTCCGATCTGGACCGGGCCAGGTAGCCGTCAGCGAACTCGGCGCGGGCGAGCCGTCGCACGTCCCGCCGGAACGCCTCGTGGTCCGCTCCGAGGGTGAAGGCTGGAAACTCCAACGCTGTCCGCTCCGTCCTGGTCATCGGCATCTGGTTCACCGCCCGTCGAAGTGCGAGAGGCGTCGCTCATCTCGGCGCTCATGTCATCCGTATCCCGCCGTCGAGGGGAATCGCCGTGGCATTCAGGTAGCGGTTCCGGACGATGTGCTCGGCCAGGCCGGCGAATTCCGCCGGATCGCCGAGCCGGCGTGGGTAGAGCACCATGCGCTCCAGATCGGCCACTACCTGGTCCGGCAGCCCCGCCGCCATGGGCGTCCGGAACAGACCGGGGGCTATGGTCACCACGCGGACGCCGTGCTCGGCCAGGTCACGGGCGACCGGCAGCATGAGGCCCAGGACGCCGGCCTTGCTCGCGGCGTAGGCAGCCTGTCCGCGCTGGCCTTGCCAGGCGGCACCGGAGGACACATTGATGATGACCCCCCGCTCGCCGTCGCTGTCGGCGGCGTTCCGGGCCATGAGCCTCGCGCTGTGCCGCACCACGTCGAACAGCCCGATCAGGTTTGTCTCGACAACACGCCGGAACTGATCGAGCGGCAGCGGCCCGCGGCTGCTCAGCGTCTTGCCGGGCGTGGCCACGCCGGCCGCGTTGACGCAGATGTGCACCGCGCCGTGACCTTCCTCAATGCGCGCGAAGGCCTCCCGGACCGACTGCTCGTCGGTCACGTCAGCATGTACTGGCGCCAGGTCGCCGTCGCCAGCCATAGCCGTCTGGCTCGCCGCGTCGGCATCCCGGTCCAGCACAACGACACGGGCACCCGCCCGTGCGAACGCGAGCGCCGTTGCCCGGCCGAGGCCGGAGCCTCCGCCGGTCACGACGGCTATCCGTCCCGCTAGCTCCACCCGCTCGCCTAACTGTCCGCCGAGTACCTGTCGCGGTATTCCGCGACGAGGGTCTTCTTGCTCGTCTTGCCGACGCTCGTCTTCGGAATCTCGGAGACGAAGATGATCTCGTCGGGAAGCTGCCAGCGCGCGAACCGCTCGAGCAGTAGCTCGCGGATCTCAGCGTCGGTGACCGGTGGGCCTTCCCGGCGGACCACCAGAGCCAGCGGGCGCTCCTGCCACTTGGGGTGCGGAAGGCCCACGACCGCGGCGTCGGCCACCTGCGGGTGGTCCATGATGGCGTTCTCCATGTCGATGGAAGAGATCCACTCGCCGCCGCTCTTGATCACGTCCTTGATCCGGTCGACCACCTTCAGGTACCCGTCCGGGTCGATGGTCCCGGCGTCGCCGCTGTGCCAGAACCCGTCCCGGAACACCTGCTCGGTGCCTGGCGCGTTGAAGTAGCTTCCGGCGATCCACGGGCCGCGCATGCACACCTCGCCGATGCTCGTGCCGTCGTGCGGGATCTCGTTGCCCTGAGGATCGACAACCCGGACGTCCACGCCGGAGATGAGCAGTCCCTGCTTGCGTCTCAGGTCCCACTGCTCCTCCAGGGAGAGCCGGGCGCGAACGGAAGGCTTGATCCGGTAGTTGATCGTGACGAGCGGAGTGGTCTCGGTCGCACCGTAGACGTGGATGATCTCGGCTCCGGTCAGCTCCTTGAAGCCGCGCATCAGCGAGAGCGGGGGCTCGGTCGCGCCCGAGAGCAGGCGCGCGCGGCTCAGGTCAGGCTTTTCGTCCATCCGGCGGATGTACTCCAGCATCGGCTGGAAGATGGCAGGGGCGCCATGGCCGAGCGTGACGCCCTCGCTGGCCATCAGGTCGACCAGCAAGCCCGGCTCGCTGGCGGTGTACCTGCCGGGGAAGACCATCTTGGCGCCCATCAGGGCGCAGGCGTAGAACAGCCCCCACGACTGCCCGTGAAACATGGGCACGATCATGAGGGCGCAGTCATCGCTGTTAACTCCGACCTGCGCGGCCATCGTGAGCGAGTGCAGGCAGATGTTGCGGTGCGAGTAGTAAACGCCCTTCGGCCGTCCGGTCGTGCCCGAGGTGTAGCAGGCGCTGTACGCGCTGTCCTCGTCTACCGCCGGCCAGTCGTAGAACGAGGGCTCGGCCGCCAGCAGTTCCTCATAGCCATAGACCGGGCTCAGCGTGGTGACGATCTGCGATACCGGATTGTCCGACAGGACGACGACGCCCCTGACTCCGTCTAGCTCGGGCACGATGGTCTCGGCGAGGGAAAGCAGGGATTCATCGCAGCAGAGCAGCGAGATGCCGCTGTGCTGGGCGACATAGGTCAGGTCCTCCGCGCCCAGGCGCAGATTCATCTGTACCTGCACCGCGCCGGTGCCCGGAACGGCGAAATAGAGCTCGAGGTGCCGGTGGGTGTTCCAGGCCAGCACGCCGACCCGGTCGCCCGGCTGTATGCCCAGGCGCTCCAGCGCACTGGCGAACCGCCCGGCCCGCTCGTACGCCTCTGCATACGTGTACCGGCGCAACTCGCCGTCGACCCGATAGGCGATCTCCTGCTCCGGGTACGTTCGCGCTGCGTGCCGGAGAAACGTCGTGGTGTTGAGCTGGTAGTCATCCATGGAGGTGGATGGGTGCCCGGTAACACGCCTCATGACCTGCCTCGCCTTTCGTGATCCGGCTCGGTGCGGGCTGTGCCTGCGGGGCAGCCCCAGGTCTCTAACTTAACTAACTAGTTAGTATTGTGCAATGCTCACCGGGCATCCATCCCGGTGGTGCTGAGACGGGGCGGGCCAGGCGCCACCGGCATCCTCACCCCACGCTGCCTCGAGGCAAGCGACCGGTGGGAGCAAACCTGGCAGCCCGCCAGCCAGGCCCGCGCCGCCTGAACCACGATCTGACATAGCGCCACACTCAGCCGCCCAGGCCAGCCGAAGCTATCAGCCAGGACGCGGGACCGGCTGGCCAGGAAGGCGTTGATATCCGAGGCCGCACGCGGGACGGTGCGGGCGAGTGACCTGGCGGCTGCTATGTCCCGGCGGCAGAGGCGAAGCGGCGGTGAAGGTAGGTGGAGAAGTAGCTGCCGTAACGACGCTGCAGCTCCGGCAGCCGCCAGTCCCGGCCGCTGATCGTGCCGCGGCAGGATGGCGTGCCACAGTTGCAGGTCATCGGGTCGTCGGCGTCGTCGAACAGGGCGTAGTCGGTGGTCAGCTCCTCCCCCGCTGCGACGTCGCGCATGGCCACCAGCACGATGTTGCCGGCGAAGCCGACGTTGGGCTCACAGGAGTGATTGATGAACAGCATGACCGGCTCGTACTCGGCCTCGTCCAGTGCCACGAGGTAGAAGCCGTCGGCGACCTGTACCTCGGAGTTGCGCAGCCGTTCCGGCAGCGCCTCCAGCGTGGCCGTGTCGACGAGGTGGCCGCCCTTGATCGCGACGATCTCGTCCTTGGCGATCGGCGCGACCGCGATCAGGCCGCGGCCCGCGATCTCACTGGGCCTGCCCTTGACCGCCTTGGGCGAGATGTAGCTGGAAACGGCCAACGCTACGGCCCGGCCGGCGACGCGGGAAGCTCCCCCGTGGCCTCGTAGTCCGCGATCTCTCCCAGTCGCCGGGCGTGCCTCTCCGCGCCGGAGAACTCGGTCTCCACGAACACCTGCGCGAACGACACGGCATCCTCGACGGAGTACATGCGCGCCCCGAGACTGAGCACGTTCGCGTTGTTGTGCAGCCGGGCGAGCTGGGCCGTCTCCTGACTCCAGGCGATCGCGGCCCGCACCCCGCGTATCTTGTTCGCGGCGATCGCCTCGCCGTTCCCCGAGCCGCCGATGACGATGCCCAGGCTGCCCGGGTCCCTGACGGCGGCGTCGGCCGCGCGCATCACATACGGCGGGTAGTCGTCGTCATCGCGCTCGGCATCCGGGCCGCAGTCGACCGGATCGTGGCCTGCCTGCTTCAGCCACTCGATGAGGTGGCCCTTCAGCACGAAACCCGCGTGGTCGGATCCTAGGTAGACGCGCACGGGCACCAGTCTGTCAGACCCGCCGCCGGCGGGTGGCCCGGTGTCAGTCGAAGATCGGGTCCCTGGTGCGGCTGCGCTTCAGCTCGAAGAAGCCGTCGGTGCCCGCGACGGCCAGCACGCCGTCCCAGAGCCTGGCCGCGTCGTCGCCGCGCGGGATCGGCGAGACCACGGGACCGAAGAAGGACACGCCGTCGACCGAGATCACCGGCGTGCCTACCTCGTACCCGACCCGGTCCATGCCGTCGGCCGTCGATGCCCGCAGCGCTTCGTCGTGCGACGGGTCGTCCATCGCGTCCGCCAGGTCCGCCGGCAGGCCGGCCTCCGCCAGCGCGGCCTCGACCGTGGCCCGGTCCTTCGGCGCCTGCTCGTGGTGGAACCGCGTGCCGAGCGCGGTGTACAGCGGCAGCAGCACCTCGGGGCCGAACTTCTGCTCGGCGGCAATGGCGACCCGCACCGGTCCCCACGCCTGCGCCATCAGCTCCTGGTACTCCTCGGGCAGGTCTCTGCCCTCGTTGAGCACCGCGAGGCTCATCACGTGCCAGCGTGGCGCCACCGGGCGCACCTTCTCGACCTCGAGCAGCCAGCGCGACGCGATCCACGCCCACGGGCAAAGAGGATCAAACCAGAAATCGACGGGGGTTGGCTCGGGCTCGGCCATGATCGTTCTCCTCGGGAGGGGCGGGGTGATGCTGGCGACAACCGGGGGGCTGGCCGGGTCATTCCACGGGCCGGCGTGCGACTATTCTCGCCAGCGTCCGTCCGGGAAAGGATCTCTCCGGTGACCAGCAACCTCACGCGCGATGAGGCGCGGGAACGCGCGAGCCTGCTCGATGTGCAGTCCTACAGTGTCGAGCTGGACCTGACCGAGGGTGACGTCACGTTCGGCTCGGTGACCACGGTCAGCTTCGGCTGCAGGCGCCCCGGTGCGTCAGCGTTCATAGACCTCACGGCGCCGGCGGTGCACGAGATCACGCTCAACGGGGTCCGCGTCGGCCCGGAGAGCTTCGACGGGAACCGGATCGCTCTGGCCGGCCTCGCCGAGAGCAACGAGCTGCGGGTCGCCGCCGACTGCGCCTACTCACGCTCCGGCGAGGGCCTGCACCGGTTCACCGACCCCGCCGACGGCGGCGTCTACATGTATTCCGACCTCGAGACGTTCGACGCGCACCGCATCTACGCCTGCTTCGACCAGCCGGACCTGAAGGCCACCTTCGAGTTTCAGGTCACCGCCAGGCAGGGCTGGCAGGTGATCTCGAATGCCGCGCCGGAAACGGTTGCCCAGGCGCCCCTGACGAAGACGGCGCTCTGGGTGTTCCCGCGAACGGCGGTGCTGCCGACGTACATCACCGCGGTCGCGGCCGGCCCGTACCACGTGGTGCGCTCTGAGCACGACGGGATCCCGCTCGGAATCTACTGCCGCCAGTCGCTGGCCCCTTACCTGGACCCGGACGAGATCCTCGAGGTGACCAGGCAAGGCTTCGACTACTTCCACGCCGCGTTCGGGGTGCGCTACCCGTTCGGCAAGTACGACCAGCTGTTCGTGCCCGAGTTCAAGGCAGGCGCCATGGAGAACGCGGGCTGCGTCACGTTCCTCGAGGCCTACGTGTTCCGGTCGCGGGTGACGGACAGCTCACGGGAAGCGCGCGCCGAGACGATCCTGCACGAAATGGCGCACATGTGGTTCGGCGACCTGGTCACCATGCGCTGGTGGGATGACCTGTGGCTCAACGAGTCGTTCGCCACCTGGGCCAGCCTCGTGGCAGAGTCCGAGGCCACCCGCTGGACGGGCGCCTGGACCACGTTCACCCAGGCCTGGAAGACGTCGGCGTACCGGCAAGACCAGCTTCCGTCCACGCACCCGGTGGCGGCCGACATCCCCGACATCGAAGCCGTCGAGGTGAACTTCGACGGGATCACGTACGCCAAGGGCGCGGCGGTGCTCAAGCAGCTTGTCGCCCACGTCGGCCGGCAGAATTTCCTCACCGGGGTGCGCCGGTACTTCGCGCAGCACGCGTGGGGCAACGCGACGCTCGCCGATCTCCTCGCCGCGCTCCAGGAGGCCTCCGGACGTGACCTGGCGGCCTGGTCGAAGAAGTGGCTCGAGACCGCCGGGATCAACACGCTGCGGCCGGAGTACCAGTGCGACAGCGACGGCAGGTTCTCCGAGTTCGCGGTGCTCCAGGAGGCACCAGCAAGCCACCCGGTGCTCCGCCCGCACCGCATCGCGATCGGCCTGTACGACCGGGGCGAACAAGGGGGCCTGTCCCGGCGGTACCGGGTCGAGATCGACGTCGACGGCGAGCGGACCGAGGTGCCGGAGCTGATCGGGGAGCAGCGGCCGGACCTGATCCTCGTCAACGACGACGACCTCACCTACGCGAAGATCCGCCTGGACACCCATTCTCTGCGCACGCTCATCACCGGCATCGGCGAGTTCACCGAGTCGCTGCCGGCGGCGCTGTGCTGGTCCGCCGCGTGGGACATGTGCCGGGACGCGGAACTGCCCGCGCGCGAGTACGTGAGCGTGGCCATGTCCGGTGTGGACGCGATAGAGGACATCACGGGGCTGCAGACCGTGCTGCGCCAGGCAGCGAGCGCGGTGCGCCGGTTCGCCGACCCGGCCTGGCGCGCCACCGGGCTCGACCAGATCGCCGGGGTGGTGCGGGAGCTCCTGCAGCACGCCGAGCCGGGGTCGGACCGCCAGCTCGCGTATGCCCAGGCGTTTGCCGGGGTGGCCAGCTCGGCCGCTGACCTGGCGCTGCTGGCGGGACTGCGGGACGGCTCCGCGGTGATCGAGGGCCTCGCGGTCGACACCGAGCTGCGCTGGGACCTGCTGTACCGGCTGGCCAGCTGCGGCGCCGCCGGGGCCGCCGAGGTCGACGCCGAGCTGGCCAGGGACAACACGGACGTGGGCGCCCGGCACGCCGCTGCCTGCCGTGCGGCGTTTCCCGACCCGGTGGCCAAGGAGCAGGCCTGGAGCCAGATCACCGGTGGCACGCTGCCGAACGCGACGTTCCGGGCCACGCTCGACGGGTTCGCCGACCCAGACGCGGGCGAGCTGCTGGAGCCGTACGTGAACCGCTATTTCGACGTCGTCGCCGGCATCTGGCGGGACTGGGGCTCGGACATGGCGCAGCACTTCGCCGAGTACGCCTACCCGCGGTGGAAGGTCACGCCGGATGCCATCGCGGCCGCCGACGCCTCCATCGACAGGATGGACGCGCCGCCGTCGCTGCACCGGCTGCTGATCGAGGGCAGGGACGACGTGGCCCGCGCCCTGCGCTGCCGCGAGCGGGACGCCCAGGCAACGTAGCCTGCTCGTCAGGGCTTGCGCGCGACCCCGCCCCACAGGTTCGACGGCGTCTTGGCCTCGATCTCCGAGCGGGGCCGCCATTCGGGCACCGGCACCAGGCCCGGCGGCACGAACTCGAGGCCCTCGAAGAACTCCATGACCTGCGCGTGAGACCGGAACGTCGCCGACTCGGCCGCCTGTGCGTTGTAGCGCCGGCTCGCCTCGGCGCCCGCGGCGGCATCGATGTCCGACGCCGGGTGCGAAATGGTGAGGTAGCTGCCCGACGGCACGGCACTGATCAGCGCCGCCACGGATGCGCGCGGGTCATCCTGCTCACCGACCATGTGCAGTATCCCGAGCAGCATCAAGGCCACGGGCTCGGAGAAGTCCAGCGTCCGCCTGGCCTCGGACAGCACAGTGGCGGTGTCACGCAGGTCGGCGTCGATGTAGTCGGTGGCACCCGCCGGGTCACTGGCGAGCAGGGCCCGGGCGTGGGAGAGCACGACCGGGTCGTTGTCCACGTAGACCACCCGGCACTCCGCAGCGACCGACTGGGCGACCTCGTGGGTGTTGTTCGCGGTCGGGATCCCGGTGCCGATATCGAGGAACTGCCGGATTCCGGCCTCGGCGACCAGGTAGCTCACTACCCGCGCCAGGAACGCCCTGTTGGCCTGGACCGAGTGTGCGATGTTCGGATAGGCCTGCATCACCTGGTCGCCGACCGCACGGTCGGCCGCATAGTTGTCCTTGCCGCCGAGCCAGTAGTCGTAGACGCGGGCGATGTGAGCCACGCTGGTGTCGAACGCCGGCGGCCCGGCGTCGCTTGCGCTCATGCGCGAAGCCTACGGGAGCGGCCAGCGTCCCGCGGCCTCGGCACAGACCGCACGAAGAAGGGGCAGGTCGGGCAGCTCCTCGACGAGCACGGCCCGGCCGCTCGCGTCACAGAGCGGTATCTGCCAGTTCGGGTACTCGTCGCTGGTGCCGGGGAGGTTCTGGGCGCGGCGGTCGCCCACCGCGTCGGCCAGCGAGACGCCGACGAGCGCAGCGGGGGTCAGGCTCAGGTAGCCGTACAGCGCCACCGTGAACGCGTCGGGCCCGGGCAGCGGGCCATCCGGGATCAGGCCGCGCGCAGCCAGGGCGTCGCGCCAGCTCGACAGCATCAGCGCCGCGGCGTCGCGTTCCGTGTGTTCCGGACGGTTGAGCAACCCGAGACGGGCCCGCACCGTTACCTGCTCGCCGGTGCGGAACGCGGCGACCGGCGGCACGTCGTGGGTTCCGACGGTCGCCATGCAGTCGTGGCGCCAGTGCTCCGGCGCCAGCGCCGCGCCATCGGGCTCACGCGCGAACCAGAGCATCATCGTGCCCATGATGCCGCTGGAGGCGAGATACTCCCGGATCCACGGGTCGACGGTGCCGAGGTCCTCGCCGATCGCCAGCGCGCCGGCGGCCGCGGCCTGGCCGGCCAGCGCGGCCACCGTGGCGTGGTGGTCGTAACGGATGTACGCGCCGCGGTCTGGCGTCATGCCGTGCGGTACGCACCACAGCCGCATCAGGCCCATCACGTGGTCGACCCGCAGCCCGCCCGCGTGCCGCAGCGCAGCGGCGAACAGGCCGGCCACCGGCCGGTAGCCGGCCTCGGCCATCCGCTGCGGATGCCACGGCGGCTGTGACCAGTCCTGCCCTCGCTGGTTGAACTCGTCCGGCGGCGCTCCCACGGACAGGCCGCCGACGAGCAGGTCCTGGTTCGCCCACGCGTCCGCCCCGCCCGGATGCACGCCGACCGCGAGGTCCGTGATGATCCCCGTGCCCATGCCGGCCGCGAGCGCCGCCCGCTGCGCGGCCGCCAGCTGCTCACCCGCCAGCCACTGCAGCCAGGCGTGGAAGTC
>JASHQP010000117.1 GCA_030039095.1 Streptosporangiaceae bacterium | reverse complement strand
CTGCTGTACGTGCAGGACACCGGCGGCGACGAGAACTGGCACCTGTACGACGTCGACCTCGAAACCATGCAGCGCCGCGACCTCACGCCGTTCGACGGCGTAAGGGCCAGGATCGTGGCCGCCGACCGGAAGTTTCCCACCGAGATCCTGATCGGGCTGAACCGCGACAACCCCAAGCTGCACGACGTCTACCGGGTGGACCTGGTCACCGGCGAGCTGACTTTAGAGGTCAAGAACCCGGGCCTGGTGGGGTGGCTCGCCGACCAGCAGCTCGTGGTCAGGGCGGCCGTCAAGCCGCGCCCGGACGGCGGCCGCGTCCTGCTGGTCAGGGACAACGCGGACGCACCGTGGCGGCCCTTGCTGACGGTCCCGGGCGACGACGCGCCCGGCTCCCGGCTGATCGCGTTCAGCGAGGACGGTGCGTCGGTGCTGGCGATCAGCTCGGTCGGCGCCGAGACCAGCAGGCTGGTCCGCCTCGACGTGGCGACCGGCGCGCAGGAGGTGCTCGCCGCCGACCCCGAAGCCGACGTGGGCGGCGTCCGGCTGCGGCGCCGTGACCGGAAGCCGCAGATCGTGGTGTTCCAGCGGGAACGGTCGGACTACCTGGTTGTGGACCCTTCGGTGGCCGGCGACCTGGCCGCCATCCGGGCACTGCACCCGGGCGACCCGGTCTTCGCGGGCAGCGACGACGCGGACTCCACGTGGCTCGTCGCGTTCACGAACGACTCCGGCCCGGTCCCGTACTTCATCTACGACCGGGCGAGCAAGGCCGGGCGCCTGCTGTTCACCAGCCGGCCGGAACTGTCGCGCTACCAGCTGGCGCCCATGGAGCCGTTCTCGTTCACGGCCCGGGACGGCCTGGAGATCCACGGCTTCCTGACGTTTCCGCCGGGAGCGGCCCGCAGCGGCCTGCCTGCCGTGCTGCAGGTGCACGGCGGGCCGTGGGCCCGCAGCAGCTGGGGCTTCAGCCAGTCGGCGCAGTGGCTGGCCAACCGGGGCTACGTGTGCATCCAGGTCAATTACCGCGGCTCGACCGGGTACGGGAAGGCGTTCGTGAACGCGGCCGATCGCGAGTGGGGCGGGAAGATGCACGATGACCTGGTCGACGCCGTGGCGTACGTCACCGGCCAGGGCTGGGCCGACCCGGCGCGGATCGCGATCTTCGGCGGCTCCTACGGCGGCTACGCGGCCCTCGTCGGCGCCGCGTTCACCCCCCGGGTGTTCTGCTGCGCGGTCGACATGTGCGGCCCGTCCAATCTGAAGACCCTCATCGAGACCGTGCCTCCGTACTGGGCCCCGGAGATCGCGCGGTTCCACCGCCGGGTCGGTGACCCGGAGAAGGACGCTGAGTTCCTGTGGTCCAGGTCACCGCTGTCGCGGGTCGCCGACATCCGGATACCGCTGCTGATCGCGCAGGGCGCGAACGACCCGCGGGTCAAGCAGGCCGAGTCCGAGCAGATCGTGGCCGCGCTCGAGCGGGCCGGGGTCGAGCACGAGTACCTGCTGTTTCCCGACGAGGGGCACGGCTTCGCCAAGCCAGAGAACCAGCTGCGCTTCTTCGCTGCCGCCGAGCGCTTCCTGGCCCGCCACCTCGGCGGCCGCGCGGAGGATTCCGGAGGCGTGGGTGTACCAAAAGACGGGTTATAGGCCGTCGAACGGTACATTCATGGCGGCACGGCGCGGCGCGGCGCGGCGCGCGGCGGCGCGTGGCTGCGCGTCCGGCCACCACCGGGCTCACGCCCGCGGGGTGAAGCCGACGGCGTCGTGCAGGCGGGAGCGGCGGGTGCCGGAGGCCGGCCGGGCTGGCTCGGGAACGGCGGGCGGCTCCGGCCGCGGCGTCACGTCGGTGACGATCTCCTCGGCCATGCCGTAGAGCAGCGGCAGCGCCCCGGCGACCACGCCGCCGGTCTCGTTGATGTGCCCTACGCCGGGCCCGATGAGCTTGGCGTGGCCGACGATCGTCTGCACGATCTCCGCGCACTCCTCGAGGTTGCCCGCGACGCGGGTGAGCAGCGTGCCGACCCAGAACAGGTAGACGGCCAGGCCCGCGACCAGCAGCACGATGTCGATCAGCGTGAAGATGACCATCCCCGTCATGAGATGACCTCCTCGGGAGTACTGGCTGCGCTGGGGTGGGTGGGGGATGTCACGACTTCACCTTCCCGAGGACACGGCCGAGGAACAGGTGGTGCTGCAGGCCCTCGGCGAGGACCAGTTCGACGCCGCCGGCGACCTGCGGGATCAGCTCGGCGTCCGCGGTGTTGGCCGCCGCCGCCTTCAGCGTGTCGCGCACCGTGACCACCCGGCGGTCGATGATCTTGACGAGCACGATCAGGATCGTCAGCAGCGCGGCCACGGCGACGACCACGACCAGGCCGACGATGTTCGCGACCAGCCAGTCGGTGTGCTCGGACGAGGACATGGCCAGCACGTGTGGCTGCATACCTAACCTCCCAGCCGGGCGCGGCCGCGCTGCAGCCCGCCGATGATCGTCACGGCGTAGTCGATGGTCGTGCGCAGCGCGCCGAGCGGCGCGGTGTTGTGTACCGCCTTCTCCAGCTCATAGTTGATCTTCGGCGCCTCGTTGCCTATCGACCGGGCCAGCAGCAGGATCGGCACCACCAGGGCCACCACGACCAGCACGATCACGATCCCGATGACCCAGCCCACCACCCAGCCGGTGCTCATCTCAGACCCCTTCGCAGAAGTCGCGAACGGGCTTCAGGCTCGCGTTGACCGAGGTGAGCCGCTCGGGGACGGTGCCGGTCAGCTGCGCCACGGCCTGCACCCCCCCGGTGGTCGCGACGAGCGTCGCGCGAATGGCCCGCAGGTGGAAGATCACCCGCAGCAGGCCGACCGCGGTGATCGCGATGATCAGCGCGGCGACGATCAGTGTGAACCAGGCGGCAGCCGGCATGACCGCGCTCCCTTCAGCCGAGAAGCTTCGCGACGGAGCCCGCGTAGCGGACCGCGCCGACGGAGACTTCGTGGACGGTGGCGTCGGTCGTGGCCAGCGCCTCGGGCACCCCGTCGAGCTCGCCCACCAGGGCGACGCCGCCGGACAGGATCGCGCCGGTGGCCCCCCGGATCCGCTCGAGCGCGGCGAGCACCCTGTTGAGCAGGAAGATGACCACGGGCAGGATCACCACCAGCAGGATGACGTTGCCGATCCACCACAAGACCATGGCTCGATCTCCTCCTCTTGCGTCAGGCCGCGGGCTGATACGGCATGAAGAACCTGCGGAACACGCGGGTCAGCGCCATCATCGCGGCGCGCAGCCCGAGCGTGAGGCCACCCGCGGGCGTGACGGCCGCGGCGGCGATCTCCTCCGGGGACTCGCCCCGGTCGAGTCGTTCGATCCGGTCCTGCATGTTCGCGGAGAAGTCGCGCATCAGCACGGCCGTGACGTCCGAGATCATGCCCCGGCCGTACTGCGCGGCCGCGCCGGAGAGCTGCAGGTCCTGGGCGACGCCGACCCTGGTGCCGCGCCCGGCCTGGGTCAGCGTCGCGGTGATGACCATGCTGGCCTGGCCGCGCCCCTTCTCCTCGGCGCCGGCCGCGTGCACGACCACACGCCTGGCCGCCTCGTCGCGTTCGGTGATCTCGGCGGTCCCACCGAACTGCAGCCGGACCGGGCCCATCCGGACGGCCACCCGGCCCTTGTACTTGTCGTCGCCCAGGTCCTCGGTCAGCTCCGCGCCCGGCAGGCAGGCGGCGACCTGGGGAATGTTGTCGAAGAACTGCCACACCTTGTCGACCGGCTCGGTGACCTCGAACTCGTTGCGGATCAGCATCGGGTCTCTCTCTTCACGTAGGCGGCGGGGTCCTTCTCGAAGGCCCGCCGGCAGCCGGCCGAGCAGAAGTAATGGGTGACGCCCTCGTACGCCAGCGGTTTGCCGGAACGGTCCGCCGACACGGTCATGCCGCACACCGGGTCGGTCTGGTGCGCCGCTTCAGCGGCGCGACCCGTGCCCGCGCCGCTGACCGCCTGGCGCGGCAGCGCTCCCGACGCGCGGAGCTGGACCAGCTCGGCCAGGATCGCGACCGCGATCTCCTCGTGCGTGGTCCGGCCCAGGTCCAGGCCGGCCGGCACGCGGACCTTGTCCAGCCGGTCCCGGGGCACGCCGCGCTCGGCCAGGTAGCCGAGCAGTGCCTCTCCGCGCCGCTGCGAGCCCACCAGGCCCAGGTAGGCCGGCCGGGCCGCGACCGCCTGCTCCACCGCTTCCTCGTCGTGGTGCCCCTGGGTGGCCACCACGACCATCGAGCGCTCGCCCGCGTCGGCGGCCGTGAAGTCGGGGCCGTCGACGAGCACGGCGCGCCAGCCGAGCGCGCGGGCGAGATCGGTGAGCGTGTGCGCCATCGGCGAGCGGCCGACGACCACGAGATGCGGCGCGGGCAGCACCGGCTCGATGTAGACCTCGAGAGCGCCCTCGCTCTGGCAGGCGATCGGTATCACGGCCATGCCCTCGGGCACGGCCTCGCCGAACTGTTCCGGCGTGCCGAGGAGCAGCAGCCGGGCCTCGCCGTTCGTGATGGCCCGCTGCGCCTCGCGGATCACAACCGGCTCCGCGCAGGCCCCGCCGATCCAGCCGTGCAGGTCGCCGGCCTCGGTGATGACCGCCCGGGAACCCTGCTGGCCGGATGAGGGGCCCTGGCGCCAGACCACGGTCGCGAGAGCGAACGCCTCACCGCGCTTGCTCAGCTCCCCGGCCTGCGCCAGGACACCCCAGCCTTCCATATGCCCCCCCGGGTCAGTCATCCGTCCGGACCGGCGGCGCGCCGGAGACGTCACGGTGGTGCGTGAGCGCCTCCCAGACGCGGTCCGGAAGCAGCGGCATGTCGATGTTGCGGACCCCGGTGCCGGACAGCGCGTCGATCACCGCGTTGACGAACGCTGCCGGGCCCCCGACCGCGGCGCACTCGCCGATGCCCTTGGCCCCGATCGGGTGGTGCGGGCACGGCGTGACCACCTCGCTGTGCAGCTCGAAACCGGGCGTCTCCCAGGCGGTCGGCAGCAGGTAGTCCATGTAGTTCGAGCCGACGCAGTTGCCCTCGGCGTCGAACGTGATGAACTGCATGTTGGCCATCGCGTAGGCCTCGGTCAGCCCGCCCATGATCTGGCCCTCGACGATCATCGGGTTGATCCGGACGCCGCAGTCGTCGACGGCCACCACGGACAGCACGTCCCAGACCCCGGTGGCCGGGTCGACCTCGACCGTCGCGATGTAGACCGCGAACGGCCAGGTCAGGTTCGGCGGGTCGTAGTAGGCGGTGTTCTCCAGGCCCGGCTCCATGCCGTCGGGCATGTTGCTGTACGCGGCCATCGCGCATTCCTGGATCGTGACCCCGCGGTCCGGCGCGCTGCGCACGTAGAACCGGCCGAGCTCCCACTCGATGTCCTCCTCGGACACCTCGAGCAGGTGCGCCGCCAGCTTGCGCGCCTTGGCCCGGATCTTGCGGGCCACCATCGCGACCGCGGCCCCGGCCACCGGCGTGGACCGGGACGCGTACGTGCCCATGCCGAACGGCGCGGTGTCGGTGTCCCCCTCCTCGACGAC
Organism: Streptosporangiaceae bacterium; assembly: GCA_030039095.1. The sequence continues at coordinate 5,215 of JASHQP010000117.1, read as the reverse complement.
GATGTCCTCGGCGGGGATGCCCAGCTCGTGGGCGACGATCTGCGCCCAGGTGGTCTCGTGCCCCTGCCCCTGGGTCCGCGCTCCGGTGCGCACGATCGCCTTGCCGGTCATGTGCACCTTGAGCTCGGCCGAGTCGAACATCTTGATGCCGAGGATGTCGTACTCGCGGCTGTTGCCCGCGCCCAGCGGCTCGGTCATCGTCGAGATGCCGAGGCCCAGCAGCCGGCCCTTCGCCCGCGCCTCCTCCTGCCGCTTGCGGAAGTCCTCGTAGCCGATCGCCTTCAGGCCGACGTCGAGGCACTTGGCGTACTGGCCGGAGTCGGTCAGGAAGCCGAGCGGAGTGCGGTGCGGGAAGTCCTCGTCCCGGACGAAGTTCATCCGGCGGAACGCGGCCTGGTCCATGCCGAGGTCGTCGGCGGCCGCCTGGACCATCCGCTCCTGGAAGAACATCGCCTCGGTGACCCGGAACGAGCACCGGTAGGCGACCCCGCCCGGCGCCTTGTTGGTGTACGTGCCGCGGGCCCTCAGGTGCGCGGACGGGATGTCGTAGGCGGCGAACGCCGAGTGCAGCAAGCCGATCTTGAACTTGCTCGGCTGGGCGTCGGAGAAGAACGCGCCGTGGTCGGCGTCGCAGCGCATCCGGACCCCGAGGATCTTGCCGTCGCTGCGCAGCGCCATCTCGCCGTCGAGGTAGATGTCCCGGGCGAATCCCGTGGAAATCGGGTTGCCGGTCTTGTCCTCGATCCACTTCACGGGACGCTCGAGCAGGATCGACGCGAGGATCGAGCAGACGTACCCGGGGTAGACCGGGACCTTGTTGCCGAAACCGCCGCCGATGTCCGGGGAGATGATCCGGATCATGTGCTCGGGAAGCTCGGCGACCAGCGCGACGGCGGCGCGGATGATGTGCGGCGCCTGCGTGGTCATGTACACGGTGAGCTTGGACGTGGCCCGGTTGAAGTCGGCGATCGACCCGCAGCACTCGATCGGGCTCGGGTGCGAGCGCGGGTAGTGCAGCTGCAGCCGGGAGATCACGTCGGCCTGCTCGAACGCCCGGTCGGTGCCGGCCGCGTCGCCTACCTCCCAGGTGTAGATGACGTTGTCGGGCTGATTCTCCTTGTCGTCGCGGATCACCGGCGCGCCGTCGGCCACGGCCTGCCTGGGGTTGACGATGACCGGCAGCGGCTCGTAGTCGACGTCGATGGCCTCGCACGCGTCCTTGGCGATGTACGGGTCATCGGCGATCACGCAGGCCACTTCCTGGCCCTGGAAGCGAACCTTGTCGGTGGCCAGCACGGCCTGGGTGTCGTAGGACAGGGTCGGCATCCAGGCCAGGTTCCGCGTCGCCATCATCTCGCCGGTGAGCACCAGGTGCACGCCGGGGATGTCCCACGCCTTGCTGGCGTCGATCGACTTGATCCGCGCGTGGGCCAGCGGGCTGCGCAGGATCTCCATGTGCAGCATGCCGGGCAGCGTGATGTCGTCGGTGTAGTTGCCCTTGCCGCGGATGAAGCGGTCGTCCTCGACCCGCTTCCTGCTGGCGCCCAGGCCGCCGATCTTGATTTCGTCCAGCGCTTGTGTCACTGCTGTCTCCCGTGTCGATCGGCCTGGTCAGCCCGCGGACTCGGACCTGAGCTTGGCGGCGGCCCACAGCACCGACTTGACGATGTTCTGGTAGCCGGTGCATCGGCAGAGGTTGCCGGACAGGGCCCAGCGCACGTCTTCCTCGGTCGGGTCCGGGTTCTCGTCGAGCAGGGCCTTGGCGGCCATCATCATGCCCGGCGTGCAGAACCCGCACTGCAGCCCGTGCTCCTCCTTGAAGCCCTCCTGCAGCGGGTGCAGCACCCCGCCCGGCCCCCCGGCCCCCTCCATGGCCAGGCCCTCGACGGTCGTGATCTCGTGCCCGTCGACCTGGACGGCCAGCATCGTGCAGGACTTCACCGGCTTGCCCCCGTCCCCCGCCCCCCTCCCCGTGCCCCCTTCATCTGGCCCCTTCACGAGCACCGTGCACGCGCCGCAGTTGGTGGTGTCGCATCCCATGTGCGTGCCGGTCAGCCCTATGCCCCGGCGGATGAGGTGCGACAGCAGCAGCCGGGGCTCGACTTCGGCGATCTTCTTCTGGCCGTTGATGCTGAACCGGATCCGGCGGACCGGTACCGCACCCGCTCCCTCGGCCTCGTCGCCGAGGTCTTCGTATACGACAGTCATGGGTCAGGCCGCCCTTTCCTGCGCCGGCTCGATGCGGCCCAGGATGCGCGTGACGAACGTGCGCACCATGTGCCGCTTGTACTCGGCGCTGCCGCGGTGATCGGTCCTGGGCCGCGCCGCCTCGGCGGCGAGATCGGCGGCCCGGCCGATGCTCTCCGCGGTCAGCGGCCCGCCGACCAGGGCGTCGGCCGCTGCCCTGGCGTCGATCGTGGATCCGCCGACGCCGGTCAGCGCGATCCCCGCCCTGCTCACGGTCTCGCCGGAGGTCTCCACGGCGACCGCCACCCCGACGGTCGCGAAGTCGCCCACCCGACGTTCCAGCTTCAGATAGCCCCCCGCCCGCGTGCCCTTCGCCGCCGGGATCACCGCCTCGACGGCGATCTCGTCCGGCTCGAGCACGTTCTGGAACGGGCCGGTGACGAAGTCGGCGACCGGGATCGTCCGCCGCCCGCCCGGTCCCTGGGCGACGACCGAGCCGCCCAGCGCCATCACCACCGACGCCCAGTCACCCTGCGGGTCCGCGTGGCACAGCGAGCCCACCAGGGTGCCGCGGTTCCTGACGATCGGGTCGGCGATCAGCGGTGCGGCGGCGGCCATCGTGGGCTGGTAGCTCTTCAGCAGTTCCGAGCGCTCGAGCTCGGCGTGCCGGCAGAGCGCCCCGACGTGCAGCGTGCCGTCGGGGTCGGCCCGGTGGTAGTCGAGGCCGGGGACGTTGTTGATGTCCACGACCAGGTCCGGCGAGGCGAAGCGCAGCTTCATCAGCGGGACCAGGCTCTGGCCGCCGGCCAGCACCTTCGCGTAGTCCCCGCCATCGTGCAGCATGCCGATCGCCTCACTGAGCGACCGCGGTGCCTCGTAGCGGAACCGAGACGGATACATAGACCCTCCTGGTCAGCGCTGATCGGCTGGGCCGGATTCGGTGCCCTCCCGCGACGGCGATTCGGGGTCGGGCACGGCGACGGGGAGCGACTCGTAGTCGGGGTCTGGCCGCGGTTCCTGATGCGGCGGCCACGGCCCGGCGACGGGCTGCCCGGCGATCTTGAGGTAGTCGACCAGCTCGGGCCACGCCCACACGGTCGGGCTCTTGCCGGTCTTCGGCGCGTGCTCGATCAGCTCATACAGCCGCGGGTTGCCCCGGCTGTGCCCGTCGGACTCGATCCGCATGCACGCTCCTGCCCCGGGACCACCCCAAATGTCCCGTTACTTCTGGTTACGAACGGACTACAGGCCATGATTCATCGCGTGGGATTGCGCCGCAAGCCGTGAATAAGGTCTTGCTTAAGGGGCCGGAACGGGACGCCCCGGGGCCGGTCAGCTCCAGATCGTGACGTAGACCGGCGGCCGGAACCGGGACGGCGGAACCCCGGTGGCCGGTGACCGCATCAGGTGCATCGCCTCGGGGGTGGTCAGGAAGCGGCGCAGCGCGCTGGCGACCGCGCTGCGGCTCTGCCGTTCGAGCAGCGTCGCGTGCCAGGTCCCGGCCACCGGGGTGCCCGGCACCTCGGCCAGGGAGAGCTCCCCCCGGCGCAGCTGCTGCGTGACCAGGTGCTCGACGGCGGGCGCCACGCCGGCGCCGTCGGCCGCTGCCGCCCAGGCGGCGGTCTGGTTGGGGAACACGCCGATCCGGCTCTCCGGGATCCGCAGCGCGGCCAGCAGCCGGCCGGTGTCACTGTCCGGGTCGGTCCCGGCCGGGTCCACCAGCCAGCGCCAGTGCCGGGCGCTGCCCTTCAGCCGGGATTCGCCCGCGGTGACCACGACGAGGCGGTAGCGGAAGATCGGCTCGCTCACCACCGGCAGCGCCGGGTCGGGGATCACGGCCTGGCCGATCGCCACGTCCGCCAGCCGGTTCGCGACCAGCACCCCCATCTCGCTGGTCACCGCCACCCCCGCGGATACTTCGACAACACCTGGAAACCTTCGGGTAAACGCCTCCATCAGCGGGCTGATCACGAACTCGGCCAGCGTGGACGTGGCGACGACCCGGAGCTGCTCCGGAGCGCCCTGCGCGGCGCGGACCGCGGCGTGTGCCTCGGCGCCGAGCACGACGATCTGCGACGCGGTGGACAGCAGCCGGGAGCCGCCGGCGGTCAGCGTCATGCCGGTCGGCCCGCGGCTGACCAGCTGGTCGCCCAGGTGCAGCCGCAGCGCCGACAGCGCCTGCGACACGGCCGACTCGCTCACGCCGAGCGCGTTCGCGGCGGCGGTCACCGAGCCGAGGCGGGCCACCAGTACGAAGGCATTGAGCTGGGTAAGGGTCATCGCCCTCTCAGTATCGCCCTTCCGCAGACCATAAACTCGGGTCACGCGTGCTGCCGCACGAGGGAGGGTCCATGCAGGTTCCGGCGTACGTCGAGTACGAGAGGGCAACCAGCGTGGAGCATGCCCTGGCGCTGCTGGCCAGGTTCGGGCCCGAAGCGCGCATCCTGGCCGGGGGACACAGCCTGATCCCGATGATGAAGCTGCGGCTGGTGCAGCCGGAGACGCTCGTCGACATCAACGGGCTCAGCGAGCTCTCCTACATCGACGTGTCCGACGGCCGGCTGCGGATCGGCGCGCTGACCCGGCACGCGCAGCTGCTCGAGTCGCCGGTCGCGGGCGCGCACTTCGCGATCCTGCACGACGCGGAGCGGGTCATCGCCGACCCGGTGGTGAGAAACTGGGGCACGATCGGCGGGTCGCTGTGCCAGGCCGACCCGTCCGAGGACCTGTCCGGGACGTTCGCGGCGCTGAAGGCCACCATGGTCATCCGTGGTCCGGACGGCACCAGGACCGTGCCGGCCCGGGAGTTCCACACCGGCCCCTACGAGACCGTTGTGGCTCCCGGCGAGATGCTGACCGAGATCAGCATCGTGATCAGGCCCGGCTGCGGCAGCGCCTACGAGAAGGTGGGCCGCCGGGTCGGCGACTGGCCGATCGGCGCGGCGGCGGCCGTGGTCTGGCTGGACGGCGCGGCCGAGCCGGGCGAAGGCGGGCCGGGCGAAGGCGGGCCGGGCGAAGGCGGGCCGGG
>JASHQP010000116.1 GCA_030039095.1 Streptosporangiaceae bacterium | reverse complement strand
GGCCGCCGCGGAGCAGGCCGCGCATCTGGCCGCCGCGCAGCAGGGGACCGCGGACCAAGCCGCCGCCCATCAGGCCGCCGCCGAGCAGGCCGCGGCACAGCAGGCCGCGCATCAGGCTGCGGCGGAGCAGGCCTGGGCGGAGCACATCGCTGCGGAGCACGCCGCCGCCGAGCAGGCCGCAGCCGAGCAGGCCTGGGCGGAGCAGGCCTCGGTGGCGCATCAGGCCGCAGAGCAGGTCACGGCGGGGCACTAGCCTGCCCCTGGGTTCCAGGCCGATCTCGTCTACCAGGCCAGCCTGACCCGCAGCAGCGCGTGCTCCAACCCAGCGTCGCCGCCGCCAACGGCCACGCGGGGGCCATCCCCCGCGTGGCCGTTGGCGCAGACCTTCCTGATCCACGTCGGCGGTCGCCGTGTTGGACCGCTGAATCGCACGGACGGTGCGGCCGAATCCCCCGCAAGGGCTCAGATGCACCCGCGCACCGGGGGCGGCGCGCTATCGTCGCCACCGTGCGCGACGACGATGCGTTCTGCGACTACGTCGTTGGCCGGCTCGCCGGCCTGCCCGGCGTGCGGGCCGTCGCCCTGGGCGGTTCCCGGGCGGCGGGCACCAACCGCCCGGACAGCGACTGGGACTTCGCCGTGTACTACCGCGGCGCCTTCTCCCCGAACGACCTGCGCGCGGTCGGCTGGCAGGGAAGGGTGTTCGAGATCGGGGGCTGGGGCGGCGGCGTCTTCAACGGCGGCGCGTGGCTGCAGGTCGACGGGCGCAAGGTCGACGTGCACTACCGCGACCTCGACGACGTCACCCGCCGGCTTCACGAGGCTCGAGCGGGCAGGTTCGGGATCGAGCGGCTGCTGTTCCACCTGGCCGGCGTCCCCACGTACATCGTCCTGGCCGAAGTCGCCGGCAACAGGATGCTGGCCGGTGAGCTGCCCGCCGAGCTGAGTCCGCCGCAGTACCCGGACGCGCTCCGGGCCGCGGCGTCGCGCGTCTGGTGGGAGACCGCGGAGGCGACGCTCGACTACGGCCGGGATGCCTACGCGCAGCGCGGCAGGCTCACCGAGACCGCGGGCACGATCGCGGTGGCCGCAAGCCAGGCCGCGCACGCCGTGCTGGCCGCGGGCGGCCAGTGGGTCACCAACGAGAAGACCCTGCTCGACCGCGCCGGCCTGCGCGGCGTGGATGAGATCCTGGCCGGCCTGGCGCCGGATGCCGCAACGCTGAGCCGGGCCGTCGATCGCGCCCTGGAGCTGCTCGAGGTCGCGGTGAGCGGCGCTGAGGCGGGTTCGTCGGTGACCGGCCGGACCGGTGGTGCAGGATAGTCCGGTGAGCACCGATGCGGCCGGAACCGCTGGCCCGGAGCCTCAGGCCGTGCTGTCGCCGCTGACCGGCGCCGCGATCTTCCTCGTCGTCGTCGTCAACGAGGGCCGCCGCAGCGCGGACACCGTGCGCGGGCTGTGCGGCGACCTGGCCGGGCTGATCCGCGCGGTGGGGTTCCGCGGCACCGAGGACTACCTGACCTGCGTGGCCGGCATCAGCGCGAACGCGTGGGACCGGCTGACCGGCCTGCCGAAGCCGTCCGGGCTGCACCCGTTCATCGAGCTGCGGGCCGGGCCGAGGTACGCCCCGGCCACCCCCGGAGACCTGCTGTTCCACATCCGCGCCGCGCGCATGGACCTGTGCTTCGAGCTGGCCACCCAGATCATGGCGCGGCTGGCGGGCGCCGTGACCGTCGCCGACGAGGTGCACGGTTTCCGCTACTTCGAGCACCGCGACCTGATCGGCTTCGTGGACGGCACCGAGAACCCCGATGGCCGGCTGGCGTTCGACTCGGTGATCATCGGTGACGAGGACCCGGCCTACGCGGGCGGGAGCTACGTGATCGTGCAGAAGTACGTGCACGACCTGGACGCCTGGAACGCGCTGCCGACCGAGCAGCAGGAACGGGTCATCGGGCGGACCAAGCTGGCCGACATCGAGCTCAGCGACGACGTGAAGCCCTCGTACGCGCACAACGCCCTGACGACGATCACCGAGGACGGCAGGGAAATAAAGATCGTCCGCGACAACATGCCGTTCGGCTCCCTCGCCGCCGGGGAGTACGGGACCTACTTCATCGGCTACGCACGCTCGCCGGCGGTCACCGAGCAGATGATGCGGAACATGTTCATCGGCCTCCCAGAGGGTAACTACGACAAGCTGCTCGATGTGAGCCGTGCGGTGACCGGAGGCCTGTTCTTCGTGCCATCGGCGGATCTCCTCGAGAGCCTGGGTGACGACGAAGACGACGCGGGCGATACAGACGACGCGACGGATCGGGGTCGGCCGGCGGGCAGTGGCTCTTTGAACATCGGCAGTCTGAGGGGAGAATCCCACGATGAATAACCTGCACCGCGAGCTCGCGCCGATCTCGGACGAGGCCTGGGCCCAGATCGAGGAAGAGGCGGCCCGCACGTTCAGGCGCCACCTGGCCGGACGGCGCGTGGTCGACGTCGAGGGCCCGGCGGGCGTGGGGTTCTCCGCCGTCGGCAGGGGCCGGGTGCGTGGCATTGACTCCCCGGGCGACGGCGTTCAGGCCCGTTTGCGGCAAGTGGCGCCCGTGGTAGAGCTGCGAGCGCCGTTCACCCTGAGCCGCGGGGAGATCGACGACGTGGCGCGGGGGGCTCAGGACGCCGACTGGCAGCCGGTCAAGGACGCCGCCAAGCAGATCGCGTTCGCCGAAGACGGCGCGATCATCGAGGGCTACCCGGCGGCCGAGATCGAGGGCATCCGCAAGGGGGCGAGCAACCCGCCGGTGATCCTGCCCGCCGACGCCAAGGACTACCCGGCGGCGATCGCTCAGGCGCTGAGCCAGCTTCGGGTGGCCGGCGTGGACGGCCCGTACTCGGTGCTGCTCAGCGCCGACGCCTACACCGAGGTCAGCGAGACCAGCGACCACGGATACCCGGTCATCGAGCACATCAAGCGGCTGCTGACCGGCGACATCATCTGGGCGCCGGCGATCAGCGGCGCGATCGTGCTGACGACCAGGGGCGGCGATTTCAGCCTGCACCTCGGCCAGGACCTGTCGATCGGCTACCTCTCGCACACCGACGACGAGGTCGGCCTGTACCTGCAGGAGTCGCTGACGTTCCTGATGCTGACCAGCGAGGCGGCGGTGGGCTGCACGCCACCGGCGTAACTCTGTCTCTGCGGGACTTCATCCCGGTCAGCTGAGCGAGCCGACTGGCGCGGTTGCCCTGCTCAGCTTGTCGCGAACCTGGTCCGCGTCGGGGTGGTTGAGCTCGTCCAGCAGGCGCAGCGCCTGCCGCCATACCGCGATCGCGGCGCGGCGGCTGCCGACCGCGTTGCGGGCGTCGGCCAGGTGGATGAGCGTCTCGGCATGGCCCGTGCGGTCGCCGATCTCCGCAAACAGGCTGGCGGCCCGCTGGTAGCAGCTCGTGGCCTTGGCGTGCTGACCGAGGTGATGGTGGGAGTAGCCGAGCGTGTCCCAGGTGTTGGCCTCGCCACAGCGGTCGCCGAGTTCCCGCTGCAGGACGAGAGCCTGCTTGCTGCGCGTCAGCGCCTGATCATGGTCGCCGAGCAGGGCGTGATACCAGCCCACGTTGTTCAGGGCCCGCGCCTGGCCAGGCCGGTTGCCCGCCTCGCCGAACAGCGCCAGCGCCTGGTGGGCGTGGGCGAGCGCCTCGTGGTGCCGGCCGATGCGCTCGGCGACCTTGCCGAGGTTGATGTGGCAACGGGCCTGGCCGACCCGGTCGCCGAGGCCGACGTACAGATCGAGGGCCTGGGCCAGGTGGCTGCGGGCGTCATCCCAGGACCGCAGGCTGAAGCAGGCCCAGCCGAGCGACAGCTGCGCTTTGGCCTGAGCAACGGTGTCGTTCAGGCGCTCGGTCGCAGCCAGCGCGGTGTGCCGGATCGCGACCAGGTCATCCCACTGGCCCTGCCACTGCAGATAGTCGGCGAGGGTCCAGGGCAGCTGCCAGGCGGGGCCGTCGAAGCCGGCCTCGGCGGCGAGCCCGGTGACCGAGAGCAGCACCTGGTGCTCGGCCGTGAACCACGCCATGGCCTGCTCGTGCCCGTCGACATGCTCCGGCACCGTGCCCGGCCTGGCCTGGCTCAGGTCGAGCGAGCCGCGGGCGCCGTTGATCGCCAACGCGGCGGCGTGCGCGGTGTGCAGGTAGTGGTCGAGCATGCGGCCGGTGGCTGCCCGGCGGTCGTCTTCGCTGTCGAGCGCGCTGGCCTGCTCGGCGGCGTAGGCACGCAGCAGGTCATGGAACGCGAACCGGCCCGCCGACGGCTCGGCCAGCAGATGACAGCGGGCCAGTTCCCGCAGTACCCGCCGGGTCTCCGCCAGCCCGGCCCCGGCCAGGCTGGCCGCCGCCGCTGCCGTGATCTCCGGCCC
>JASHQP010000115.1 GCA_030039095.1 Streptosporangiaceae bacterium | reverse complement strand
GCCCTCCACGTCAAACGATCAAGCCTGGGTCGAGTCGTTCTTCGGTCACCTCAAGGGCGAGTTCCCGCACCTGGAGAAGACCCGCGACGGCGGCGAACTGGAAGCCGAACTGGACCGCCTCCGCGATCACTACAACACGATCCGGCTGCACGAGGGCATCGGATACGTCACCCCCGACGACGAGCACCACGGCCGCGGCCCCGCCATCCGCGCAGCCCGCCGTGCCGGACTCGACAACGCCCGCAACGCCAGGGTTGCAGCCCGCCGCGCCCTACGGCAGGATCACCCATGAGCCCCCGTCTGTCCAGATCCGTCCTCATTGTGCCCCGTCCGGCACGGCTATCCGAGCAGAAACGCAGGCCACCGGCAGCGTGCAGGAGATCCCCTCGATGCGAACTCCCGGCGGCGAAGTCGTACGACGTCGTTGGAGCAGGTCGCCCGGGATGGCGACCAGGCAGCGGCAGCCGCCCGTAGACCGGCCGTGTTGCTGTACTTGCCTGCCGTACCAGACTCGACTAGCAGGAACGCCTCGGGCCTTATTCTGGCCGTGCGATTGCCGGCAGGCACTTTGGAGCGGACATGGCGATGCCTGTGGCCAGCGGGGCAGGCGGAGACTACGAGGCTTACGCGCGCGAGTATGCATCGACTGTCGCGCAGAGGGAGCAGGGCGGAGTCGATGGTGATCCGTACGGAATACTTCCTCCGCTCCTGGGCCTCCTTGGAAATCTGGTCGGCAGTTCCGTCCTTGACGCCGGCTGTGGCGAGGGCTACCTTGCGAGAGCTCTCGCAGCACGCGGAGCGCACGTCACCGGGATCGACATCTCGCCTGCCTTGATCGGGCAGGCGCGGGCGAAGGATACGGTTGGCGCAATCGAATACCGGACAGCCGACCTCAGCCAGCCGCTGCCCGAACTCGCCGGCTCGTTCGACGCGGTGGCCAGTTACCTCGTACTTAACGACGTGCCCGATTACCAGGGATTCGCGTGCACGATAGCTGACGTGCTCCGGCCCGGCGGCAGCGCGGTGCTCGCCTTCAATAACCCGTATTACGCAGTCCTCAGCCGCCACGTGACTGACTATTTCGACTCCGGCCGCGTCAGCCCTTACCGCAGCTTTTGGAAGGTCGGCGTCAAGATCTACTACTACCACCGGACGCTGGAGGACTATCTCGATGCGTTCCTGTCCAGCGGGCTGCAACTGACTAAGCTGGCCGATCTTCCAGCCCTGGCTGATGTGCACCCGCCACACGCCATCGTCCCGGAGGGCGATCGGTTCCCGCGTTTCATGCTGCTCCGATTCGCGAAGCTCTGAGACGCGTCGAAGTTCTGCATTCCGCGCCTCCTTGGCCGCGGGAAGCATTGTCGCCTACCGAAAACGGCCGTTGAGACAAGCCGCTAACCTGGGAAAACTCGGGTGGACCTTATGAGGGCTTATTCAAAACGCCGGGACCTCGCAGATGTGCTGGTCAGCGCGGTGCGGCAGCTCCGCCAGGCAGACGGACGGGGCGGCGAACCGGGCCAGAGCGTCCACTCGACACCCCTGGGAAGCCGACAGTGGCGCGTCGGGGACCAGCTGAGCCAGGACGACCGAGCGCAGCTGCTTGCTGCCTTTACTGCGGGGACACCGAAGCGGCAGCTGGCCGAGCAGTACGGCATCAGCGAGAGCAGCGTCAAGCGGCTCATCCGGCACGATGGGGCGCCGAAGCCGTCTTGTGGATTATCACAGCTAGTAGCGGCATCGCCAGTAGGAGGCGTCTCTGGTTGCGTGCAGTTTCCCGAAGCCGACCCGACTTCCCGTATGCCCTCACCGAGGGTGGCGGAGGGCCGAACATGCGGTGCGTGAGTAACCGCCGTTCTGCATGGTCAAAGGCGCTCCGCAGATTGTCGCGCACAGGGCGCAGAACTGGATAATCCCTGAACCCTGTCACGCCGGAACCGGTGGAGTGATTCGGCCACCAGATGATGGGGGGATGTGGCGCGTGGTCAGAGCCGAGTCCAGACGAGCAGGATCGGGGACGCGGCCAGCAACGCCGCCATGGCCCCGTTGAGGAGGCGCCGGGCGCGTGGTGTGCGGAGGAAGCGCTGGAGCGCGGCGCCGAACGCCAGCCAGGGCAGGCAACTCGGGAGGGCGACCAGGGTAAACAGGATCGCGAGCATGACGGCCTGGGCTAGGGCGCTGCCGGCGCGCCGGTCCAGGAACGTGGCGACGGCTGCGACGCCGATCAGCCAGCCCTTGGGGTTGACCCACTGGAAGGCTGCCATACGGAGGAATCCAGCGGGTGCGCTCTTGGCCTCTTCGGCTGGACCGGCAGTCGCGATCCGCCACGCCATCCACCACAGCACCGCAGCCCCGCTCCACTTCAGGATCTGGAGGGCCAGAGGATGAGCAAGCAGCGCGTTGCCCGCTCCCAGAGTAATGGCGAACAGCATTGTGCCCATCCCGGTCGCCTGGCCGAGCAGGCTCGTGAGACCGTGCCGGACACCTACCCTTGCGCCGGTAGCGGTTAGTAGCGCATTGCTGGGGCCGGGGGTGCCGGCGACAACCGCTGCGAACGTCACGAAGGCGATTACCCGGGTTTGGTCTTGTATGACTTCCACGCGTCGCTCCGTAGATTTGATCTATGGCCCCCAGCCTTGGTAATGAGGTCGGCTCCGGTCTTGAACATCCGTGCGGATCAGCAGAGTGGGTAGATGCCACGCGGCCGGCGGACGGGGTGGAGCTGTTCCAGGCCCGTCTGCGGGGCAGGCCGTTCAGCCGGCATCGGCACGATGTCTACGCGATCGGCGTCACCGAGGAAGGCGTCCAGGCGTTCGCCTACCAGGGCACGGTCGAGCGCAGTCTTCCCGGACAGGTCTTCGTGCTGCATCCCGACGAACTGCACGACGGTAGGGCAGAGGGTCCGGGCTTGTTCGGCTACCGCCAGATCTATGTCAACCCGGACCGGATCGCTTCCGCCCTGCCAGCCCTCACCGGACGCGCGACGCCGCTGCCGTTCGCTCCCCCGGTGACCGACGACCCAGTGCTCGCGCGCATAGTGCGCACGGCGTTCGCGCGTGCATCCGAGCCGCTGGCGCTCGACGGATTGGTGCTTCAGCTGGCGCAGGGCCTGCTTCGGTGCAGCGCTGCCGGTCACAGCACCCTGCGCTGCCGGGTCGACCAGCCCGCTGTCGAGCGTGGCCGCGATTTCCTGCGGAGCCGGCTGACGATAGTGCAATCGAGCGAGCTAGAGGCGGTCACGGGCCTGGACCGCTACCAGTTCGCGCGCCAGTTCCATGCTCTCTACGGGACAAGTCCGTACCGGTACTCGGTAATGCGGCGCCTTGACGTGGCCCGGGGCTGGCTGCGCGACGCCCGGCCGCTGGCAGAAACCGCGTTCGAGGCCGGCTTCGCCGACCAGGCTCACTTCACTCGGACGTTCAAAGCCGCATTCGGGATGACACCCGGCCGGTACGTGAAGCTCTGCGCGGCCAGCGTCGGCAACGACGGTGCTCGTCCGGCCGCCCGTCAGGCAGCATCAGGCGGGAGGCCACAACTGGCCGCAACCGGCTGGGAGCTGGGCCTTATGGGTCCATGCGCTCATGTGCCGGGCAATCCGGGCAGTGTGCTTTGGCACGGGAACTCTTGGCATTAGAGCTGGTCCAACAGTGATCTGAGCTTGTCGTTGATCGCACTCAGAAACTCCGCCTTCTGGCGGGTTTCATTAGTTTGCAGCACAGCGGGACCTCCGGGCCACGTGGGCAGAGACACAGCGCGGTAAGTGGTATCTGCTCGGGAGACAGCAGGCTTGTTATCATTCTGCATGGCCGCAAAGGCGCCTTCAGGAGTCACGAACGTGTTGACCGTGCGGGCGTAGTCGCTGCCACGATAGCTGTCATAGAATCGCCATTCGTATTCCCCGACTGGCCATCCATAAATATGGCCAGACGAATCCTCCACCTCGTGATAACGGCCGAACGCATTCTTTCGCGACGTGCGAGCATGATAAATCTTCTGCAAAGGTGCGCCGGCGCTAGTGAGCTGCTTGACGACTTCTTGCATCTTGTCGTGTTCCTGCCACAAGCGATCCCAGTTTTGACGCAATATCGCTTGTGCCTGTTCATCTGCGGCAGATTGACATGGTTGACATCGGTCGCTCAAGCGCGTATAGGGATGAGTCCGCGTCTCGGCTTGATGAGTTCGGCAGAACGCTCGCCCATCGATGGCGCAGCGTCCTATCGCGAGAACGCCGCATTCTCGTCCATCTATCGGCACTTCGCAGCTTCTCGCTCCGGTCGGCGCACTTGGCGCAACATATTTGAATACACTTTCACAGTGATTGCAAAAATAGGTATCCGGCTTGACCTCTTGGACATTTCTGGATCCGCAGTTAATGCATGAGATCGACTGCAATGGCATGGCGCGTCCCCCCTCACAGAGACTAGCAAGCGGCAATGGTCTTGTCGGCAAAACTGCTGTACTTTATCATGACATTGCTATTTAAGCGTCGGAGACGCAGATCTCCGGAAGGAGCTGTGCGTCAGCTGCTGAATGGTGTTGCGCCGGAGGCAAGCTGATAGGTGATCGGGCGGGTATCGCCGGGCAGGCTGGGCGGGGTGGCGTTGATCTCGTCGAGGAGTAGGTCCAGGGCGCGGGCAACCTGGGGGCTGCCGGGCTGGTCGAGCTGCACGGTGATCGTGGCCGGGGTGCAGGTGCTGGTCCCGGCGAGGCCGCGGATGACGTTTTCCCTGGTGGTGGCCCGGTATTCGTCGTCGTCGCGCAGGTAGACATTCAGGTGTGATGCGGGCCAGTGCTCGGCGTTGTGCGCGAGCAGCCGCAGGACCATCTGCAGGCCGCGTAGGCCCGCGTAGCAGGGCGACCTGCGCGTTCGGGTCGAATCTGGTTGGCAGGCAGTTTCGCGGCGACCTTCCGCGGGCTGACCGGGCGGCGGTGAGGGCTTTCTCCGCCCGGGTGATCTTCCGGCGGGCGGCCGGGATCAGCCGGGTGTTCTTGACGGCGGCGGGGATGGCCGGGTCGGCGAGCATGACGGCGTAGTCCTCGCGGGGCGGCGGCCAGGGCCTTCTCGGCCTGCCGGACCGCGGTGTTCGCGGCCTTGCGGGCCGGGCTGGCGATCATCTTGGTGTTCGCCTCGATCGTCGCGGCGTAGTCGCACACCGACTACGACCGCGATCCCGAAGGCAACTCCATCGACACCCAGTGCAAGGTGACGATGGCCAAGGAACGAGCCATGGGCACCGTCAACGTCGGCGAGTATGTCGAACCCGGCTACTCCGGCCAGTCGATCGCCAAACGGCCCTTCTTCGAGGAGATGCTGCACCGGATCACCGAGCAGCGCGACGTTGACTTTGTCGTCATCTACATGCGCTCCCGGATCTTCCGCAACTACGTCGAAGCCGCCATCGTCAAGCAGCAGCTGGCCGGGCTCGGCGTCAAGCTGATCTCCGCCAAAGAGGACTTCGGCAACGGCCTGATGGCCGAGGCCATGGAAGCCGTCACCGACGTCTTCAACTGGCTCCAGGTCCGCATGAGCGGCGAGGATATCAAGGTCAAGGTGGCCAACAAAGCCAGAAACGGCGGCACACCATAGGCCGGGCCAAGGTCGGCTACCTGAACCAGCGCACCTCATCGACGGGCACAAGGTCAACACCGTGGTGCGTGATCCCGAGCGCGCGATCTTCATCCAGATGGCCTTCGAGCTCTTCGCGACCGGGCAGGAAACCGTGGCGTCCTTGCGCGGCAAGCTCACCGGCGCCGGCGTCCTGATGCCGGCTACCACTCGCCATCCCAGCCGGCCGATCTCGGTCGAACGGCTGCGCCAGCTGCTCCGTGACCGCGAGACAGGGCTAGGGGACTACGAACTGATCCCTGCAGGACCCGGTCAGCTAGGTGATTACCTCAAACGGCTCGAAGCTGCGTTGCATAAGGAGAACCTGCCGATGCACTCGCTGGTCCGCGAAAAAGACCGTATCAAAATCCAGCTAATGACTGATCCGTCCGCGAAGACGCCCGAAGTATCCCCCTTCGCTCTCCTGAACTGGACCACCGACCTTGCGGAGGTCGCCCAAGACGAGAGCCTGTCACGCCGGATCACCTCCAGCCGCGAACAAAGAGGTGAGCGCCGCTGGGAGTATCGAGTCAGCCCGTCTAGGTTCCCGCTTCCCGATCCGGACTGCACCATCCGTGTCCGGACGGACATCATTATTCCGGATGAAGACATTCCTGAGGTCGTGCGCCGACTCGAAGCCCGCCACCTTACCGCCTGAACCTGCTCGCATGCCGCCCCGCGGCAACGGGAAGCAGCCGACCAGTCGGCGGGTGGGCTGGCATGGGCGCCGTCCACAATGTCAGACTCCGGGTATGTCTCTTGCAGTGCTCGAGCGCGAGATGTACACCGAGGCCGCGGCCGCGCGACTCCTCGGCGTTGCCCAGAGCACCCTCAACTACTGGCTCGAGGGCGGCGAGCGGCGTGGCAAGATCTACCGACCTGTCATCAGGGCTGAGCCGCGCGGTAGCCGGGCGGCGGTCACGTGGGGCGAGTTTGTCGAGGCAGGGCTGCTCCACGAGTACCGGCGTCGTAGCGTACCGATGCTGGAGCTTCGCACGTTCATCGACATGATTCGGGACGAGTACGGAGTACCGTACCCGCTCGCCGACCAGCGGCCGTATGTCGGCGGCAAAAGGCTACTGGTAGAGGCACAGGCCGAGGCAGGGCTGAAAGCGGACTTCGCGCTGATCGCAGCCGTAGGGAGCCAGCTCGTTCTGACCCCGACCGCGCAGGCGTTCTATGAGCGCGTGACCTGGGAGGACGATGCCGCGGCGGCTTGGCGCCCACACGACGACCGGCTTTCGCCAGTACGCATGAACCCGCGCATCCGCTTCGGCTTGCCAGCTGTCGGCGGGATCCGCACAGAGATACTGCGTGAGCACTCCGACGCCGGCGAGACCGATGAGGACATAGCTGAGGAGTTCGATCTGCCTGTCGACTCAGTCAGGTGGGGGCTTGCCTACGAGGTATCCGCGCGCACGCGAGCAGCATGACTAGGGCCGCTAGGCCGATCAGGCCTGCGGAGGTTCGGTACTACATCGATGCTGACGTACTCGGCTTAGGCAAGATCCTTGCTGATACCAGAACTGACACCACTTACCCCGGAGACCCTGGCGGGCCCGTCAAGGGCCGCCGGTACCGGCATGCGTGCCCGATCAACGATCCTGAGACCGATGATGACATCTGGATCCCCGAAACAGCACGGCAGGGCTGGCTGATAATCACCAGAGACCGGGCAATCCAGGAGAACCGCCGGGAGATCGAGGCTGTGCGTGACAGCGGTGCGCGGATGGTCACCCTCGTCGGGAAGGAGGCCATAGGAACCTTTCAGCAGCTTGAGGTCCTCATGTGCAACTGGCGCGCCATAGAGGCCAAGCTGCAGGATACCGGGCCGTTCATTTACGCTGCCACCAGAACCGGCGGCCTAGTGGCCGTCTCCCTCGACATACCTCCACCGCGCGGCCCGCGACGCAGTGGAAAGCGGCCAAAGCCGACGCCAGCGATAGAATCAGTCGCTCTGAGCGAGCAGCTGACATTCCCGTGAGCGAACTCTTGAAGGGCAAGGAAACTCGGGCTGCGACTAGGAGCTATAAGCATCGGCGGCTTTGTCGGGACACCTGGGACCTGCCGGGCGGAGCTGTGGAGGCAGAGGAGTCTCCTTACGCCGCATGCCGCCGGGAGGTGGCCGAGGAACTGGGGCTGGACCGTTCGCCTGGGCGGGTTCTGGCAGTGGACTGGGTGCCGTCGCGGCCGAGATGTCCCGAGGGCCTCCTGGTGGTGTACGACGGCGGGATGCTCACGACCGACGGCGGCGTAGTCGGCTAGACCAGGCACGTCCCGCCAGCCAGCACGCGCGCCGCTCAGGCTAGGTCGAGCTCGCCAGCCTTGATCGCCACCGTGAACGCCCGCCAGCCATCCGGCCCGAACTCCAGAACTGGCCCGCCAGCATCCTTGGAGTCCCGCACGGCGCGACTATCGTCGGCCATAATGGCG
>JASHQP010000114.1 GCA_030039095.1 Streptosporangiaceae bacterium | reverse complement strand
GGGCAGCAGCGCCGGGCTTCTTCGCGGCAGCGGCCGACGGCGAGCGGGCACTTCGGGCTGAACGGGCAGCCCCGGTCCGCTGGGGCCGCGGCGCTGCCGGCCCGGCGGGGGCCGCGCAGCCCGGCGCCGAAGTTGTCGGGGTCGGGCGCGGACGCAACGAGCAGCTGCGTGTATGGATGTGCCGGGCGCTGGGTCAGCTCCTCGGCCGGGCCGCGCTCGACGATCTCTCCCGCGTACATGACCAGCACGTCGTCGGCGAAGTAGCGCGCGGACGCGATGTCGTGCGTGATGTACAGCAATGCCAGCTGGAAACGTCTGCGCAGGTCGCCCAGCAGGCTCAGCATCTCGAGCCGGATCGAGACGTCCAGCATGGAGACGGGCTCGTCGGCCAGGAGCACGGCGGGCCTGGCCGCGAGCGCGCGGGCGAACGACACCCGCTGCCGCTGGCCGCCGGACAGCTCGTGCGGGTATTTCCCGCTGAACTGGCCGGCCGGGGTCAGCCGCACCTGCTCCAGCAGCGCGTCTACTTCGGCCGCCACCGCGGCCCGCGAGGCGGGGCGCTGGTGCAGCCGCACCGGGCGCTCCAGGTGATGGCGCACCGTGTGCACCGGGTTCAGCGACGAGAACGGGTCCTGGAACACCAGCTGGACAGCGCTCTTGTAGCGCCGGAAGGACCGCCGGGCCGACGGGTCGACCGGGTTTCCGTCCAGGCGGATCTCGCCCGAGGTGAGCCGCTCCTGCCCGGCGAGCAGCCGGGCGACGGTCGACTTGCCCGAGCCGCTCTCGCCGACCAGCGCCACCACCGTCCCCCGCTGCAGCGCGAGCGACACGCCGCGCACCGCGTGCAGCACGGCAGCGTGGCCGAGCCGGAAGTCCTTGCTGATGGCCACCGCCTCGATGGCCAGCTCGCCGCTCATGCCCGCAGCTCCTGCCCGGCGTCTGCGCTCGGCTGCTGCGGCGCTGCCATGTCCGGGCGCACGAACGGGCAGGCGGTGAGGTGCTCCAGGCCAGCCGCGCCGACGACCCGTTCAAGGCGGATGTCAACGGTCCGGCAGGCGTCGGTGCCGTAGCCGCAGCGCGGCAGGAACGGGCAGCCCCCGGGTGGATGGCGCAGGTCCGGTGGGGTGCCGGGGATCCCCGCCAGATCGCGGCGCGGCCCGTGCAGCGAAGGGAACGACGTGAGCAGGCCCCGGGTGTACGGGTGCGCGGGCTGGTGGTGGATCTCGGCCGCCGGGGCGATCTCCATCAGCTGCCCGGCGTACATCACCGCGATCCGGTCGGCGAGCTCGAGCAGCAGGGACAGGTCGTGGGTGATGAACAGGATCGCGAAGCCGAGCTGTTCCTGCAGCTCGGCGATCTGGGCCAGGATGTCGCGCTGCACCACGACGTCGAGCGCGGTGGTCGGCTCGTCCATGATCACGATTTCCGGATCCGCGGCGAGCGCCATGGCGATCATGACCCGCTGGCGCATGCCGCCGGACAGCTCGTGCGGGTAGCTGCGGAGCCGGCTGCGCGGGATGCCGACGAGGTCCAGCATCAGCGCCGCCTTCTCCAGCGCGGCGCGGCGGGACAGCCGCAGGTGAGCGTCGATGACGTCGGTGATCTGGTCCCGGACGTTCAGCACCGGGTTGAGCGCGTTCATCGCGCTCTGGAACACGATCGCGATCTCCCGCCACCGAAGCTGCTGCAGCTCGTGAGCGCTGAGCTGCAGCACGTCGGTCGGGGCCGCGGCGCGCCGTCCCGCGTAGGTGACGCTGCCGCCGGTGATCAGCGCTGGCGCACGGAGCAGGCGGCACATCGCGTAGGCCAGCGTGGACTTGCCGGAACCGCTCTCCCCGGCCAGGCCGACGACCTCGCCCGGGTGCAGTGCCAGGCTCACGTCGCTGACCGCGCGGACGTCCCCGTCCCGGGTGCGGTAGGCGACGGAGAAGTCGCTGATGTCGAGGACCGGTGCGGCGGGGCTGCCCGGGGCGCTCGGGTTCATGGCTGCTCACCCCGTGGCAGCACCGGGGTCGGGTCCGCCGGCCGCTGCCGCCGGCCGCCGATCTTCGCCGCGCGGCTCGCGTCGCGCAGCCGCGGGTTGCCGAGCTCGTCGATGCCGCTGTTCAGCAAGACCAGCGCCGTGCCCATGAGCGCGACCGCGAGGCCGGGCGGCACGAACCACCACCACGCCCCGAGCTGCAGTGCCTGCTGGCTCGCGGCCCAGTAGAGCATCGTGCCGAGGCTCCACGAGGACAGGTTGGCCAGCCCGACGAAGGCCAGCGCCACCGAGGCGCCGATCGCGTAGAGAACCGTGTTCACGAAGTTCGCCGCGATGAGGCTGACCTCGTTGGGGACGATCTCGACCGCGAGGATCCGCCACGTTCTCTCGCCGGTTTCCCTGGCCGCGGCCACGAAGTCGCGGCCCCGGATGGCCAGCGTCTGCGCGCGGATCACCCGCGCTCCCCAGGGCCAGCCGAGCCCGCTGAGCACGAGGATCGTGGCCGTCTGGCCCCGCTGCGGCAGGTAGCCGAGCAGCAGGATCAGCAGCGGCAGCGACGGGATGACTAGGAACACGTTGCTGACCAGGGACAGCAGTTCGTCCCACAGGCCACCCAGGAACGCCGCGGCGACCCCGGCGATCACCGCGAGCGCGGTGGCGACCACGCCGACGATCAGCGCCAGTTCCAGGGTCAGCCGGATCCCCACCAGCAGCTGGGACAGCACGTCCTGGCCGCTCTGCGTGGTGCCGAGCAGGTGCGCCGCGTCCGGGGGATGCATGGCCAGGCCGGGTGCCGGGTTCCCGTACGACGGGTCGTACGGGGCGACCTCGGGGCCGATGACGCCGGCGAGCACGAAGAAGCCGAGCAGGATCGCGCCGGCCCTGGCCTTCACCGGCAGCCGGCGCCACTGGCCGAGCCGCTGCGCCCTGACGCCCGGCGCCGGAAGCGCGGCGGGCGGCTCGGCGACGATCGGCGGTGCGGCGGTCATCAGACCGCCCCCCGTGCCCGGACCCGCGGATCGAACGCCACCAGCATCAGGTCCACGATCAGGTTGGCGAGAAGCACCGCGAACGTGATCACCAGGAAGATCGCCTGCATCAGCGGGTAGTCGTTCGAGGTGACCGCGTTGAGCAGCAGCAGGCCGATGCCGGGGTAGGAGAACACGATCTCCATGACCAGTGCGCCGGAGACCACGAACCCTAAGGCGAGCCCGAACCCCTGGAGCTGGGGCAGCAGCGCGTTCCTGGCGGCGTACGTGAACACCACCCGGCGGGTCGCCAGCCCCTTGGCCTGCGCCGCTACCACGTAGTCCTCGCCGACCGTGGTGATCATCACGTTGCGCATCTGCAGCATCCAGCCCGCGACCGATGTGATCACGATCGTGAGGGCGGGCAGGAGCGCGTGGTAGACCGCGCTGCCGATGAACGCCCAGTGCCATCCGGGAATCAGGCCCCCGGCGTACCCCTGGGCTATCGGGAACAGGTGCAGCCGGATCGCCAGCAGCTCGATGAGGATCAGGGCCAGGAAGAAGTAGGGCATCGCCTGCAGGAACATCAGGCCGGGCAGGGCCCGGTCGAGCCAGCCGCCGTGCCGCCAGCCAGAGACGATGCCGAGCCCGGTGCCCAGGAGGAACGCGAGCACCGTTGCGGTGCCGACGAGGGTGAGCGTCCACGGCAGCGTCTGCGCGAGCAGCGTCGAGACCTGGGCCGGGTACTCGATCAGATCGGTGCCGAAGTTGAGGTGAAATACGTCGTCGAGGTAGGCCCAGTACTGGTGCCACAGCGAGCCGGGGTGGCCGACGCCGAGCATCGCCTCGAGCGCGCGGTAGGCCGACGGCTGCAGGGTCGGGAACTTGGCCATGATCGTCTGTGCGGCGTTCCCCGGCACCGCGCGCGGGATGAAGAAGTTCAGCGTCAGCGCCGCCCAGGCCGCGACGGCGTAGAAGGCCAGGCGGCGCAGGATGAACTTCACGGCGGCTCCTAGCTGGCGGCGGGATCGGTGGCGGCGGTTTCCGTGGCCGGGCCCGCGATCTCTCGCCGGATCTCGGTGCCCGGTGGGCAGCCGCAGCTCGAGCGGATCACCAGCTCGGTCGGCAACAGCTCGATGGAGTGCTGCAGGCTGGGGTCGCAGATGCGATCGAGCAGCCGGGCACAGGCCCGCTCACCCAGCATCCGCATCGGCTGATGGACCGTGGTGAGCGCGGGCCGGAGCAGGCTGGCGGGGAAGATGTCATCGAAGCCGACCACCGCCATGTCCTCGGGCACGCCCACGCCGCCCCGGGCGAGGGCCTGCAGCACGCCGATCGCCGACTGGTCGTTCGCGCAGATCACCGCGTCCGGCCTGGCGCCGGGGGGCAGGGCGAGCAGCGTCTCTCCCGCTTCCTCGCCGCTTTGCACGCTGAACGAACCGCGGAACGTCCCGATGAGCTCGCAGCCCTGATGGCTGTCGATCACCTGGGTGAGTGCCAGGCTGCGCTCCTCGGCGTCGGGGGCCGTCGGCGGCCCCTTGACCTGGTAAAGCCTGCGCCGCCCGTGGTCCTCGACGAGGTGGGTGACGAGCGCGGCCGAGCCCGAGCGGTTGTCCGCGGTCACCACGTCGGCAGCTCGCTCGCCCGGGCTGCCCGCGATGATCACGACCGGCAGCCGTCTGGCCAGGCGGGCGATGAAAGACGACGGCACGACGCCTTCGCCGAAGAGCAGCCCGTCGACCTTGCCGGACAGCGACAGCAGCCGGGGCAGGTCCGGGTCGGGGTCCTGGACGTACGTGATCAGCACCGACTTGTGCTCGGTGCGCATGAGCGACTCGACGCCGCGCAGCACCTCGTCGTAGAACAGCAGCGCCATGCTCTCCACGTCGTACTGCTTCTTTTCCCTCGTCTCGACGCACACCAGGCCGATCACGTCCTTGCGGCGGCGGGACAGGCTCTGCGCGGCGCCATCGGGGACGTAGCCCAGCTGCTCGATGACCGCGAGCACGCGCGCGCGCGTGGAGTCCCGGACCAGGTCCTGGCCGTGCACAACGCGCGACACGGTGGCTATGGAGACCTTGGCCAGCCGGGCGACGTCGTACAGCGTCACCGGGCTGCCCGTGTTGCCGGCCGGGCTGCCCCCGCCGGCCGCGGGCTGCAGCGTGGTCACGCCGCGATCCCGTGGCCGTCTGGGCTGGCACTTCGCGTCAACGCGGTCCCCTATCCGGCGAGGGGTTCGTAAGGCGCCCTACATTAATCTAAGCGCTTACATTTATAAATCTAAGCGCTTACAATAGACCTCGTCTGGTAGCGGGTCAAGGTTCCCGATCCCGGCGTCAGCGCTCGAGACAGCGCGGAGGAGGCACCGATGACGACAGCGCAGGCCAGCGCCAATGGCGCCCTGACCTTCCCCGAGGGCTTCGCCTGGGGAACGGCGACGGCCTCCTACCAGATCGAGGGGGCAGCCGGCGCGGACGGGCGGGGCCCGTCGGTGTGGGACACGTTCAGCCGGGCGCCGGGGAACGTGCACGGCGGGGATACCGGCGACATCGCCTGTGACTCCTATCACCGGTACGGCGAGGATGTCGCGCTGATGGCGTCGCTGGGCCTGAACGCCTACCGGTTCTCGATCGCATGGCCGCGGATCCTTCCGAGCGGCCGGGGCGCGGTGAACCAGAAGGGCCTCGACTACTACAAGGCGCTGCTGGACGAGCTTGGCCATCGCGGCATCGCCGCCGCGGCCACGCTCTTCCACTGGGACCTGCCGCAGCAGCTCCAGGACGAAGGCGGCTGGGCGCAACGGGATACCGCGGCCCGCTTCGCCGACTACGCGGCGGTCGTCGCCGGGGCGCTCGGCGACCGGGTCGAGCGGTGGATCACCGTGAACGAGCCGCAGGTGGTGGCCAGCCACGGCTACCGCACCGGCGAGCACGCCCCGGGCGTCCGCGACCCCGACGCCGCGAGGGCGGCCACGCACCACCTCCTCCTCGGCCACGGCCTGGCAGCGCAGGCGCTGCGGTCGGGGTCGCCGGGCCGCGTGCCCGTCGGGATAACGCTGGACATGCACCCGGTGCGGCTGCCCGGCCAGCCGGTTCCCGACGCGGTGCAGGAGGCATCCCGAATCCGGGACGCCGAACTGAACCGTCTCTACCTGGAGCCGGTGCTGCACGGGCGGTACCCCGCGCAGGCCAGGCAGACGCTGCTGCCGCCCGACTCGGTGGTGGCCCCGGGCGACCTGGACGTCATCTCCCAGCCGATCGACTTCCTCGGGGTCAACTACTACGCGCCGGTCTTCCTGCGCGCGGGCGACCCCGCAGACCTGCGGCAGGGCGAGAGGAAGGTGGCAGGCGGGGACCTGCCGGGCGTCGTCGAGTACGCCCCGGCCGGTCTCGAGCGGACCCCGATGGGGTGGCTGGTCGACCCCGAAGGGCTGTACGAGCTCCTCGTGCGCCTGTCCGGGGACGCCCCCGGGCTGCCCTTGTACATCACCGAGAACGGCTGCGCCGGCGAGGACTACGTGAACCCGGACGGCGACGTCAACGACGTCGAGCGCATCAGGTACCTGCACCTGCACCTGGAAGCAGCCGCGCGGGCCATCAGGGACGGCGCGAACCTGGCCGGCTACTACCTGTGGTCCCTGCTCGACAACTTCGAATGGGGCTACGGATACCAGAAACGCTTCGGGATCGTGTTCGTCGACTTCGGTACCCAGCGCCGCATCCCCAAGGCCAGCTCCCGCTTCTACGCCAACGTCGTCCGCGCCAACGCCGTCCCAGCCCTCCCCCCTGCCTGACCCGCCCAGCCCTGGCGCCACCCCCGCCCTGGCGCCACCCCCGCCCTGGCGCCACCCCCGCCCTGGCGCCA
>JASHQP010000113.1 GCA_030039095.1 Streptosporangiaceae bacterium | reverse complement strand
CCGGCCGGCTGCGCCTGGCACCCGCCCCGGCCGGCCGGCCACCGGGCCCGCGCGGCCGGTCACCAAACCCGGGCAATCGACCACTCGGCCGGGCACGTCGCAGGGCCGGCAGGCGCGCGCCGGGCGCAAGATGTTCGCGCTCCTCGCCGTCTTGGTCACCGCGGGCACCATCACCGGAGCTGCTCAGATAGCGCTGCACGGCGGCCGCTTCTTCCTCTTCCGGGAGAACGGGGCGGGTGCCTCGGAGACGGGTCTGACCGACACCCAGTTCCCCGGCCATCCGGGTGCCCCCGCCCCGGCCGCGCCCAAGCACGCCAAGTAACCAGAGAACCTGCGAAGCCAGCCCGGGCGGGGCTAGTGCTGACTCGCCGAAGCCCAGACCACTGGAAGGGCAAGAGGAGGCAGGAAAGTGGGCCAGAGGGACACAATTCAGGAACAGTATCCCTATCCGGAAGGCCCGTACGCTGGTCGGTCCTACCAGGACGCTTACCAGCAGGCCCCTTTTCAGCAGGCTCGTTACCAGGAGGCCCCGTACGCGGACTACGCGGACGATGATTACGACGAAGCCTTTTATCAGGGATATGACGAGCAACAGCCGCGGCCGAAGGGTAAGAGGCGGTCCGTCGATGCCTGGATGGCCCAGCAGTCTACGAACTTGCCCCGTTTCAAGAGGCGGTCAATCGCGCTGTTCTTCCTGCGTCTTCCCGCGTTCGTTCCGTGGTTCTTCATCCTGCGCGGGTGGCTGTCGCTGAACGCCAAGGATGTGCTGACGCTATCCGAAGCCGACGTGCTGGGGACGGGCGGCGAGGCCACCTTCCTCATAGCCGTGTCGATAACCCCGCTCATCACGCTGACGGGGGCGCGCTGGTATGCGCCGCTGCGGCGGTGGTACGGCATCTTCTTCGCGCTCATCGGCATCTCGGACGCGACCACCGCCTCGATCACGACCAGCTTCTCTGGCGGGGTCTTCGGCCGGCTCGCCGGGCACACCTTCCTGGTGACGGGATTCCTCATCGTCCTTATCGCGATACCGGTCCTGCTCACGGCCAACACGCCGGCCCAGAGAAGGCTCGGGACGTACTGGAAGAGGCTGCAGAAGTTTACGTACATCATCTGGGGCATGATCGTCCTTCATCTGGCGCTGCTCGACGGACTCCGTCCCTTCGACGGACCACAGGGCGATGGCGACCCCGTCTTCCACCAGCGCTTCTATCAGATCCTGGCGATCAGCCTCCCGCTGGTCATTCTCCGGCTGCCTCCGGTCAAGCGCTGGGTTACCGACAAGCGCACAGCTGGCGAGCAGTGGAAGGTGTGGTGCACCGTTGCGCCGATGGCCGCCCTGTACCTTCTCGCCTTTGCGTTCATCATCAACGAGGAGATCTTTACCGGACTACAGGTCATGACTCTGAATCCGCCGGCGAACTGAACAGGTCGACTGAATGAGCGCGCTGTCGAGGGCGCAGGCCCCGCCGAGAAACACCACCGGCTTCCTTCTGGTTGCGATGGGGTCGGTGGCTGCCGCCCTGCTGCTGATTCTGGCCGTCCCCTACTACGCGGGTTCATCAGCGCGCATCGCCAGCCTGTACACGAACGTCGCTGGCCCGGCCGACCGGCTCCTCGCCGCTGACATCTCGGCCTATGGCGTCAACCGGAGCCGTAATCTGGCCGCCGCCAAGCTGGACCTGTCGAATGAGGTGAAGGCGGAGACCTCGTTCGACAACCAGCTGGGCGCGATCACGTTCCCGCCAGCGGCCGACCCCCACGCCGACGATCTGACCGCGGCCGACGCGAAGCGGATCAAGCTGATCGAACTGCAGCTGAAGGCGCCCTCGCTGAGAAAGCTGCGGACGTTCGACAGCCAGGTAGAGGCCGCCAGCACTGCCGTCGACGCCCAAGTCAAGATCATGCGCGCGGATCTGGGCCTGCCTGCGGTGAGCGGAGGTCTGTACTGACCAACTACGTCGCGAGGTCCGGCACCGGCCTGCGATGCATGATCGTCTCGATCGGGTAGCCGGGCCGCATCGCGCTCAGCGCGTACTCGACGACGAGGTTCGAGCTGTCGTACGTGGTCCTGCAGATCTCGAGTACCGGCTCGTCTGGCTTCAGGTCGAGCGCCGGCCCATCGGCTTCGCCCGCGGACCCGGCGGTGACCGCCTGCTTCGCGCGCACGATGCGCACTCCGTAGCGCGCCTCGAGCATCGCGTAGAGCGAGCCGTCGAGCAGGGGATCCGCATCCAGCCCCGCGAACCGCGCGCACGGCAGCCACGAGCTCTGCACGACGATCGGGCAACCGTCCACGAGCCGCACCCGCCGGACCGTCACGGCCGCCGCCGACTGCCCGAGCAGCAGGGCGCTGCGGGCGGCGGGCGGCGGCTGCTCTACCGCCGCGTTGATCAGTTTCGTCTCAACCTCGCGGCCCTGCCCGCGCATCTCCTCGGTGAAGCTCAGCAGCAGCTCCGCGCTCCGGGTTGGGCGGTCGGCGGCGAACGTGCCGAGGCCCTGCCGCCGGACCACGTTCCCCTCGGTCGCCAGAGCCCCGACCGCCTGGCGGATGGTCATACGCGCAACGCCGTACGTGGCCGCTAATTCCGTCTCGGACGGCAGGCGTTCTCCCGGGCCCCACTCGCCGGCATCGATCCGTGCGCGCAAGTCGTCACGAATGGAGATGTGAACGGGGCGGCTCATCGATTTCTCCCTGGCGGCTCACGCCGCGCAGTGGCGGCTGAGCGCGAAGATCCGACTGTCCTCACTGCCCACGGCTTTCCTGGCTCGTATGCACAAGAGTTTTGGAGCGCGGCCGACGGTGAGCCGCCACGGCCTGGCAGGACCCCCGCTCCGGAAAATGGCCTTCATCATAGCAGTGAGCGAAGTGCACCCCTGGGATTCTTTAGCTGGCCATGTTCCCGCTGACCCGGCCGTTGCCCAGTAAGCCCATCAGCTCGCGCCACCGGCGGTAGCGCCGCTCGGCGACAGCCGCCCCGGCCGGATCGGGGCCGTAACGCCGCGTCGGGACCACCATGGCCGCGGCTGCCTCCCGCGCGTCGGAGAACCTCCCGCCGGCCACCGCCGCGGCCAGCGCCGCCCCGTGCAGGCTGGCGTGCCGCTCGGCAGCGGTGCCGATCTCGACGCCCCAGAGGTTGGCCCGCAGCTGCGCCGCTCGCGGAGAGACGGCCTGGCCCCCGGCGAGGATTACGCGGCTGACCTCGGCGCCAGTGGACCGCAGGGCGTCGATGCCGAGCCGGACCTCGAATGCACCGCCCTCCTCGGCTGCGCGAATCAGGTGCGCGGGCCCGTGCTCGCCGGAAATCCCGTCGATGCGGCCGCGGATCCGGGCATCCCAGCCAGGCAGGCGGCGGCCGGTCAGCGTTGTCCTGATCATGAGCTCACCGGGATCGGCCGCGTCCAGCGTTGGCCCGAGCGCCCGGTACGCGGCATCGGCAGACTCGTGGCCGAGGGTGGCTGCGAGCCAGTCGAGCCCGCCCCCGGTCAGCCCGGTCGGCCCACCCACCGTCCACAGATCGTCCAGCAGGTATGCGTTGAGCACCGCGCCGCCGGAGACCCGCACCGCCGGCATGTCGGTCACGTGCAGCAGGACGTCGGTGGTGCCGGCGATGTCGACGGTCGTCCCCGCGCGGACCGCTCCGAGGCCGACCGCACCCATCGAGCCGTCCGGGCCGCCGACCGCGACCGGAGTCCCGGGCTCCAGGCCCGTCAGCCTGGCGGCCGCCGAGGTCACGCCCCCGGCGAGCGCCACGCCCGGCCGGACGGGGGGCAGGATCTCCATGGGCACGCCGCATTGCCCGGCAATCCGCACGGACCAGCGGCGCTGTCGCACATCGAACAGCTGGGTGTAGGAGGCGGTCGCCGGATCTGTGCACGGTATCCCCGTGAGCTGCAGGGTGAGGTAATCCTTCAGGCTGAGCAGCCACCGGGTCCGGCCGAGCACGTGGGGCCGGGTCCTGACGAGCATGAGAATCCGGGCGGCCGCCGACTCCGACGAGGCTGGGCGGCCGGTCACCGACTCGAGTTCCGGTCCGAGCAGAGTGCTCAGTTCCTGCGCCTCCTGCCACGCCCGGTTGTCACGCCAGAGCATTCCCTGGGCGGACGGACGGCCGCCGGGGCCGGTGAGCACCGTCGCCAGGTGTGCCGTCAGTCCGACGGCCTGCACCCGCGCGCCCGACGCGGTCAGCTCGCTGATCGCCGACGCGACTGCCCTCCAGGTCACCTCGGGATCGAATGCCGGGGCGCCGCCCGGGTCCGGGCGGCTGCTCACAATGCCGAGCGCGCCCGACGGGCCGACCATCCCGGCCCGTATCCCGCTGCCGCCCACATCGACACCGAGCCAGCCGTCGGGCCCTGTCATGTGAATGCCGCCGCGATGAAATGGCGCCGACAGCAGCGCATCACACCCGCCCGCCGGGGAGGCCAGAAGAGGTCATCGTCCCCCCACAGGGACCCTTCGCGCCAGCCCGTGGGGTAGTCCCGCGCAGCAACGCGGGCCAGCACCGTGGACGGCCAGGCACCGACCCCCCCGGCCGAGCCTGGCCAGCCCACAGAGCGAGCCGGAGCAACTTCGCGCCAGCCCGTGTGGCAGGCCCCAGCCGCCCCACCCGGCTGGCATTCCTGACCATTTGCGCAAAGTCTGCCGGAACCTCTCATGCAATCCCAGTAGGGATAACCCTCGACCGGGCCGATCGGTAAGTAAACTACGCATGTGGCATCCCCGCACCCACACGACGGTCACACAGGCCGCGACGCCGTTCCTGCTGACCAGGCGCCCGCTGAGGAGCCTCTCGGCGAGCTACTCCGCCGGGCACGGCTGCAGCCCGGCGCCGCCCAGGTTCCGCCCCTGTCGACAACGTGGATGTCCACGCTGTCCGGCGGCTCCGAGCGACCCGTGGCCCGGGTGGCCGCGCTCAGCGAGACCGCACAGGCGACGATGCGGCTCGGCCGGGTGAGCGAGTGCCTCGCAGCCCTGAACGAGCAGCGCAAGGTGGCCGGCCACGACCCGGCGGCGCAAGTGTGGGCGCTGACCAACTCGGCGACCTGCCGGTCGATATTCGGTCAGTTAGTCCAAGCCCGCGCCGACCTGGCTGCGGCCCGGAAGGCCTGTTACTACACGACCCCCCTGCTGGCCGAGCCGTTCTGGCGATTCACCGAACTCGTGTGCAACTGGCTCGGCGGGAACTGGACGCAAGCGCTGGCCGACGCCACGTCCATGGACTTCAGCCAGGCGAGCGCGGTTCCGGCCGTCGTGGGGGGAACCGTCGCCGCGCTGCGCATCGAGCTGCAGCGAGGCCTTGGCGCTCCGGGCGAGATCCGCGCGCTTGCCAGCGCAGCCGAGGCTGCCGGGCCTGCCGAGCTCAGCGCGTGGGCGCGGGCGGGCCTGGACGTCGACGAGGGGCGCCCCGGCCACGCGCTGCGGCGCCTCGCCGAGGTCTGCGACGTGGGCGAGCGCGACGTATACCGCGCCGCGATGCCGCTCGTGCTGCACCGGATGGCGCGGACCGCGTTCGGGTGCGGCGAGCGGGAGGTGACCGCGTTCGCGGCCGCCGCTCTCGCCGAACTCGATCCGGCCGCTCCGATGAATGTGATCCTCGCCGGGCTCGCACAGGCGTACGCG
>JASHQP010000112.1 GCA_030039095.1 Streptosporangiaceae bacterium | reverse complement strand
AACAGCGGTGCCGCAAACAGCGGTGCCGCAAACAGCGGTGCCGCAAACAGCGGTGCCGCGCTGCGCCTGACCGTGGCCTGCGGCGTGGCCCCGGCCTCGGGCACCGTGCGGCTCGACCCTGGCCCGCAGCTCGCGCTGGAGCCCGCCGGCCCCCTTCCCTATGACCTGGGCGCACGCGGCCATGCGGGCTGGGACCTCACCGTCCGGCCGCTGCCCGGCGCGGCACCCGGGCGGCGCTTCGTGACAGCGCGGATTGCCGACGGCGGACAGGTCTTCGAGGACGCGGTGCTCGTCAGTGTCGGCGAGCCCGCCGCGCCCGCTCTCGACCTGCCACTGAACGAGCTGTTCCCGCTGTACGTGGCCGACCAGCAAAAGCTCGCCGCCGAGCTGGACCTGGCGCTGCTGACCCCGCAGCTACGGCTGCGGCCAGGCGGGCGCGATGAGATCGTGGTCTCTTTGCGCAACACCACGGCCGGCCAGATCCGCGGCGAGGCACAGCTGGTGTCCCCGTTCGGCAGCTGGGCGGAGACGCGGCCGTGGACGCGAGGGTTCACCGCCGAACCGGGTGCCGACCTCACCCTGGGCATCACGGTCGCGGCCGCGCCGACGGCGCGCCCCGGGCGGCACTGGTGGGCGCTGGTCAAGGTGATGTATTTCGGCCGTGTCCGTTACAGCGAGTCGGCCTCGATCGTCCTCGTCGAGGGATAGTTTTGTCATGATCGCGGCCGGCTTCGGCGGACTCGTCAGCCGACATGCCCATGCTCACCCTCATCTCTTACCGCCAGCGCCGCGCGGATGAGAAACTATCGGTGACCACCATCGAGACCCCGGCGGTGACCGCGACGAGCACAAAAGGACCATGGCCATCCAGACCGCGATTAGTGACGGGAATCTCCCGGCGGAGCCGAACAGCTTCGTCGGCAGGGAGCGGGACCTGGCAGAGCTTGCCAGGTTGCTCAGTGATGTCCGCGCGCTGACCCTGTGCGGACCCGGGGGCATCGGCAAGACGCGGCTCGCGCTGCGGCTCGCCGTCGAAGTCGTGCCGGACTTCCCCGACGGGGTCTGGTTCGTCGAGCTCGCCGACACCGAGCTCGGCGGCATTGGGGATGCAGGCCTGGTGACGCGGCGGGTCGCCGCAACGTTCGGAGTGCGGGAAGAGCCGGACCGGCCGCTGGTCGAGACGATGACCGCCGCGCTGCGCCCCCGGCGGATGCTGCTGATCCTGGACACCTGCGAGCACGTGGTCGACGGGAGCGCGGCGCTGGTGCAGCAGCTGCTGGCCGGCTGCCCGGGCCTGCGGGTGATCGCGACGAGCCGTGAGCCGCTGCGGGTCCGCGGGGAGACGGTGTGGCGGGTTCCGCCGCTCGAGCTGCCGGCCGCCGGTGACCTCGGTGCCGCGGAGCTGGACAAGCACGAGGCGATCCGGCTGTTCACCGACCGGGCGGCGGCCGTGCGGCCCGGGTTCGCGCTGGACACGGACAACTCGCGTGCCGTGGTGCGGCTGTGCCGGACCCTGGACGGCATGCCGCTCGCGATCGAGCTGGCCGCGGCGCGGGTCGGGGCGCTGTCGGTCGAGCAGATCGCCGCCCGGCTGGGCGACCGGTTCCAGCTGCTGGCTTCGGGCGACCGCACCGCCCCGGTCCGCCAGCAGACGCTGCGGGCCGCGGTGGACTGGAGCTACGAGCTGCTGACCGAGCCGGAGCAGCTGCTGCTGCGCCGGCTGGCAGTGTTCGCCGGGTGGAACCTGGACATGGCCGAGCAGGTCTGCGCCGACGAGGCGATCCCCGCCGAGCAGGTGCTCGACCTGCTGGCCGCGCTGATCGACAAGTCGCTGGTCACGCTCGATGGCGAGCTGGAGGGGGACGCCCGCTACCGGCTGCTGGACACGATCAGGGAGTACGCGTTCGGCCGGCTTGACGCGTCAGGGGAAGGCCCGGCGATCCGGCTGCGGCACCGCGACTACATGCTGCGGCTGATGGACGGCATCGTGGCCGTCGCGTTCGTGCGCGGCGACCCGCCCTGGCCGGTGCGCGTGTCGCTGTACCGAAGGGCGCTGGCCGAGCGCGCCAACTGCCGCGCCGCGCTGGCCACTTGCATATCCAGAGGTGACGTAGAACTAGGGCTACGCCTGTGCACCGGGCTGCGCAGCCCGTGGGTCGCGTACGGGGACGCGACCGAGGGTGCGGCCTGGTTCGACCGCTTCCTCGCCGCCGCGAGCGACGGCGAGGTCTCTGCGTGCGTCAGGGCCCGGGCCCTGATGGCGCGCGCCGAGCTGGCCTTCGAGCAGCAGGACTATCCCGCCGCCCGCGACTTCGCGCAGGCCGGGCTGGACCTGATCGCGTCGAACGGGGGCACGGGCGGGGCGGCCGGACATCGCGTGCTCGCGGTGGTCAGCCTCCGGGCGGGCCGTCACGAGGACGCCATCGCCAGTACCGAGGCCGCGGCGCAGGCCGCGCGCAGCGACGGCGACGAGTGGGAGGAAGGCCTGGCGCTCGCGGTCAGGGCCACGATCCTGGTTCACCGCAGCCGTCTTGACGAGGCGCAGCGCGCGTTCACCGACGCGCTCGACGTGCTGCGGGACAACAACGGCTGGGGCGTGGCGCAGGCCCTGTACGGGTTTGGCAGCCTGGCCAGGGCGCGCGGTGACCACGACCTGGCGCTCGGCCACTTCCGTGACGCTCTCGCGCTGTACCGCGAGATCGACGCGCGGCCGGAGATAGCCCGGTGCCTGATCGGGATCGGCTGGGTGGCACTGTCCCAGGGCGACCTGCGGCTGGCGCGCTCGAGCCTGTCCGAGAGCCTCCAGCTCAGCCTCGCCACCGGGCAGCGCCTCGCGGTGGCGCGCGAGCTCGAGGCGTTTGCCGTGCTCGAAGTGGCCAGCGGCCGGCTTGGCAGCGCCGTGAAGGTTCAGGGCGCTGCGCTGGGGCTGCGCGAGGCCGCCGGTCACCCGCCGTCGGCGCTGGCCCGGTCCAGGCTCGACAGCCTGGTCGAGGCCGCTGAGCGGGAGCTTGGCCAGCCGGCCACGGCCGCGCTGCTCGCCGAGGGCGCGGCGATGAACGCGCACGAGGCGGTAAGGTTCGCCGTCGCCTCCGGCGGGCAGGTGATCGGCGAGGCCACGGTCCGGGTTCCGGCGCAGGCGGCGGGCCCGGAGGGCTCCGGTGCCGGGACCACACTGACCCCCCGCGAGCTCGAGATCGCTGGGCTCATCGCGCGTGGCCTGTCGAACCGGGGTATCGCGGACGAGCTCGTGATCAGCCCGGCCACCGCGGCCAGGCACGTCGCCAACATTTTCAGCAAGCTCGGCTTCACCTCGCGCGCACAGGTTGCGGCGTGGGCGGTGCAGCGCGAGTCCGGTGGCCCGACCTAGCCGCAGGCCTGCGTTCGTACATATCTGCCGCCCGGCGTACACATCCGGCGGGGCCGCGGAATGCACATCCAGATGGCCAATTCTGGGCATGTGCAATTGCACCGGGGTGCCTACCGTGATGACCAGAGCGCTAACGCGGGGCTCTGGACTCACTCCGGCCATCAGGAGGGGGATGTCCGGCCTTGGCCAGGCTCTCGCAGGCGGGCCCGGGCATCTGCCGGGGCCCGCAAGCGCTCGCACCGTCGGCCCGTACGGGCGCCGGGCCGGCGGAGGCTACATATCCGACTACATAGTCCTGACGATGCGGTACCGGGCTACCGAGCCGTAACCTCGAGCCAACGGGGGGCTGAGCCTTGTCCGCACCTGGAGGTTCCCAGCTCATGACGACGGCCAGTGAGGCGCCGCTCGGAGAGGTCACGGTGACGCAGCGGTTGCTCGCTCTGGCACCGCTGCGCGAAGATCACCGGGCCCTGGTCGGCGGCCCGGCGGACCCGGCCTGTGGCTACGCCGAGCTTGCGGGGACGGTGCAGGCGGCCGCGGCTGGCCTCGCGTGGCGCGGGCTGCAGCCCAGGGACGTCATCGGGGTCTACGTCCCCGACGCGGCTTGCTACGTGCTCGCGGCGCACGCCATCCGTGCCGCAGGGGGCGTGCCCACGCCGGTCGCCACCGGGCTGACCGTGCCAGAGATCGCCGGCCAGCTCGCCGACTGCGGAGCCCGGATGCTGGTGACCGCGCCGCCGCTGGCCAGCTCCGCCCTCGCCGCCGCTGACCGGTCGTGGGTCCGGCAGGTGATCTCGTTTGGCGACGCGCCGGGCACGATCCAGTTCCGGGCCCTGCTCGGGATGGGAACCCTGCAGCCGGCCGCGGGCCGGGCGCAGGACCCGGCGCTGCTGCCGTATGCGCGCAACCCGGAGGGAATGCTCACGCCGGCGCCGGTGAGCCATCACGACATGTCTGGCCTGCTCCGCCGGCTGGAGATCGAGGCCAGGGTCTGCGAGAAAGACGTCGTCCTGGCCGCTCCGCCGGTCGGCGACGGCCGGTCCTACACCGCGCTGCTCGACCACGCCCTGCTGTGCGGCGCGACCGTGGTAGCCGCGAGCGCTGACGAGCTGTTCACGGCCGCCGACGTCTACCAGGGCACGGCCATGATCGCGGCGGGCAGCGTGGCCGTCGGCGCTGGTGAGCGGCTGCGGGTGTTCGCCGTAGCGTCATAACGGCCGGCCACCGGCCGCGAGGTCAGATGAGCGGAGGACGGTTCTCGTACGGGGTGCTCAGCACCACGGTGGTGCGAGTGGACACGCTGGCGGCCGTCCGGATCTCCTGAAGCAGGTTCTCGAGTTCGGCCGGGGTCGCCACCCGGACCTTGAGTATGTAATTCTCCTCCCCCGCGACGCTGTGACAGGCCTCGATCGCGGCCAGGTGCGCCAGCCGCTCCGGCGCGTCGTCCGGAGCGGCGGGATCGAACGGCTTGATCGAGACGAACGCGGTCAGCGGCAGCCCGGCGTCTTCCGGATCGACAATCGCCGCGTACCCCTTGATCACGCCGCGCCGCTCCAGCCGGCGTACCCGCTGCTGCGCGGCGGATACCGAGAGCCCCGTGCGCTTGGCGAGCTCGGTAAAGCTCATCCTGCCGTCGCGCGCGAGCAGCGAGATGATGGTCCGGTTGATCTCCTCCACCCCGATACGGTACCGGCGGGGGGCTCCGCCCCCCGCCATCCCCCCGAAACCCGCACCCGCGGGGGGCTCCCCCCCGCCATCCCCCGAATCCCCCGAATCCCCCGATGGCTCAGCGTGTGCGTCCCCGCCGTTCTCAGATGCCACACCAAACCAAGCACTTGCCTGGGCGGCGTTTCTCTCATTCCAGGTAACGGCCAGATATCGCTGTTTACGCTCTCGTAACACCAGCACCGCGGACCTTAACATCCAGATAACAGCCGGGATACGCTCCGGCAGACACGGGCCGCGGAGTGGGCTTGCAGGCAGCGAAGGGAACGGAGCAGCGCAATGGCGCAGATCGTTCTTGACCAGGTGGACAAGGTCTACCCCGGCGGGGTCAAGGCCGTCGACGGGCTCAGCCTGGAGATTGCCAACGGTGAGTTCATGGTGCTCGTCGGGCCGTCCGGATGCGGCAAGTCGACCGCGCTGCGGTCGATCGCCGGGCTGGACGAGATCACGTCCGGGACCATCTCCATTGGCGGCCGGGTCGTCAATGACCTGCCGCCCAAGGACCGCGACATCGCGATGGTGTTCCAGAACTACGCGCTCTACCCGCACATGACCGTGGAGCAGAACCTGGCGTTCGGGCTGCAGCAGCGCAAGACGCCCAAGGACGAGATCCGGCGCAGGGTCACCGAGGTGGCCAAGATGCTCGGGCTCGAGGACTACCTCAAGCGCAAGCCGGCCGCGCTGTCCGGCGGCCAGCGCCAGCGGGTGGCGATGGGCCGGGCGATCGTCCGCGAGCCACAGGCGTTCCTGATGGACGAGCCGCTGTCCAACCTGGATGCCAAGCTGCGCGTGTCCATGCGGGCCTCCCTGTCGCAACTGCACGAACGGCTCGGCGTGACCACGGTGTACGTCACCCACGACCAGGTGGAGGCGATGACGCTCGGGCAGCGCGTCTGTGTACTGCGTGACGGCAGGCTGCAGCAGGCCGACACGCCGCAGGCGCTGTTCAACGCCCCGGTGAACCTGTTCGTGGCGGGCTTCATCGGCTCGCCGGCGATGAACTTCGTCACGGCTCGGCTCGTGCGCGATGACGGGCCCGCGGTCACGTTCGCCGACCACCGGCTGGGCGTGCCCGACGATCTGCTCACCGCGAGGCCCGGCCTGGACGGCTACTTCGGGCGGGATGTCATCCTCGGCGTCAGGCCGTCCGACTTCGAGGATGCCGCCCTGGCCGACGCCGGATGGTCGCGGATGCCGGTGACGGCGGGGGTGACCGAGGATCTGGGCAGCGAGATCCACGTCCTGTTCACCGTCGACGCCCCCCAGGTCCAGCACTCGGGCATCGCCGACGCGGCTGCGGGCAGTGGGGAAGACGAGGCCATCCCGCTGGACGGCGGCCGGTCGCTGTGGACCGCCCGGGTCGCCGCCCGCAGCAAGGTGCGGAGCGGCCAGCCCATCGAGCTCGCGGTCGACACATCCAACCTGCAGTTTTTCGACGCGGACAGCGGGCTGTCGATCGGCCACCCGCAGGCAGGGTCCTGACCGCGAGGGCCTGCGGCCCCTACGCGCGCGGCGAGCCGTCGGCGCCGGCCTGACGGGTCAGCGACCTGCCGATCACCACGCGCTGGATCTGGTTTGTCCCCTCGACGATCTGCAGCACCTTGGCCTCGCGCATCAGCCGCGCGGCAGGGAAGTCCTCGACGTAGCCGTAACCGCCGAGCACCTGCACCGCATCGGTGGTGACCCGCATCGCGGCGTCGCTCGCGAACAGTTTGGCCATGGCGGCCTGCGGTCCGTACGACAGGCCCTGGTCCTTGCGGCGGGCGGCCGAGAGGTAGAGGGCACGCGCCGCCTCGACCGCGGTGGCCATGTCCGCGAGCATGAACGACACGCCCTGGAAGTCGGCGATCGGCCGGCCGAACTGGCGCCGCTCGCGCGCCCACCCGACCGCGGCGTCCAGCGCCGCCTGGGCCACGCCGGTCGCGC
>JASHQP010000111.1 GCA_030039095.1 Streptosporangiaceae bacterium | reverse complement strand
GCAGCCCGGTGTGCCCGTTGAGCGCGGCCGGGATGATCGCGTCGCGGGAGCCCGGAGCGCCCGGCGGCACCCGGCCGGGCTGGCGGCGGAACCGGACGTAGGCCAGGCCGATCACGGCGACCGCGAGCAGGCTCAGGACCTCGAGCGGCTCCCAGACCGCGGCCAGGCGCGTCCCGCTGAGCAGCAGGATCGTGCCGGTCTCCAGCACGGCGAAGTAGACCGCGGGGATCACGTACGACATCCAGCGCCGCCATCCAGCGGCCACGCACACCAGGCCGATGAGGGCCAGGGCGGCCAGCGCGAGGCCGATGTGGTACCAGGTCGCCGGCGCGAACGTCATCGTGATCACGCCCCCCGCCCCGGCCGGCACGATGAAGCCCTGCTGCCAGCCGTCCAGCGTCGCCGACGCCAGCCTGTGCCCGTCGAGCGCGGCCTCCCATCCGGGGCTGGCGTTCTGGTGCACCTCGACGTACGCCTTCTGGCCAGGGCCGATGCGCACCGAGCGGCTGTCCGGCTGCCAGCTGAGCACGCGCAGCGAGCGGGCCGGGGCGGCGGGCGGGGGCACGGCCGCCGCCGACCGCAGCGCCACGTCGGTCATCGTGAACAGCCCGGGGGCCACGTAGAGCCGGTGCTCTCCGCTGCCGAGGGTGACCGATGAGCCCTGCGTGCACAGCCGCACGCTGACCGGCTGGCCGCCGGCCAGCTCACCGAGGGTTCCGCTGACGGACGTCGGGAGCCCCCGGCCGTCGATGCTGACCACGGGCCCGCTGCCGCAGGCCAGGCGGAACGTGGCGCCGGTGTCCAGCGTGTCGACGCTCAGCCCGGA
This sequence comes from Streptosporangiaceae bacterium, assembly GCA_030039095.1. The sequence goes on along the minus strand of JASHQP010000111.1, from coordinate 2,110 downwards.
CAGCGCGGGGATCGTCAGCCTGGACAGCCCGAGCACCGGCTGCCCCGACGACGTTCCCGGCTGCGCGTCGGCGGCCCAGCCGGGGAAGCTGATCTGGATCTGGCTGGTGGTCAGCGCTGGCGTGAAGCTGGCCACGCCGCCCAGGCCGATCGTGGCCTCCCGGGTGCCGGAGGGGCTGGTGACCTTGATCTTCGTCGGCGCGGCCGCGAAGCCGTAGGCGGGCTGCACCACGATCTTCGAGATCCGCCGGGCGCGGTGCCAGCTCACGCTGATGACCGGGTTCGGCGACCCGGCTATCCATGGGGCTGCGGCCTGCGGGTCGAACAGGTTGTCCGGGCCGAACTCCGGCAGGTTGCCCCAGGTGGAACTCGCGCTGACGAGCAGGGCCGACTTGCTCGGCCGCGCGAGCTTGCCCAGCAGGGTGTCCAGCCCGGCGCTCGGCTGGGCCACGGCCGACGCGCTCACCCCGAGCCGCAGCGGGACCGGCAGCGTGAAGAGCCGGGCGAACGGAGTGGTCGCCTCGCGGTCGGCCACGCCGGCCGGAGCCGGCGCCGACTGGTGGAACGAGAACGCGACGGCCGACGCGGACACGCCCGCCATGGCGCCCTCGGCCGGCTTCAGGTAGCGGGTCACCCGGACGCCCGGAATCAGCACGCCCCTGATGCCGGCGCCGGGGTTGCCCGCGACCACGTTGCTCGCCCCGGCGATGGTGATCCGCAGCCACCTGGTCGGGCCCGGCCGCACGCCGAGCTGCTGGGTGGTGTTGGTCGGGGTGGTGGCCGTGACGACGCTGCCCTGCGCGGTGCTGACCTCGAGCTGGTTCGCGATCGACCGGCTGAAGCCGTCGTCGAGCAGCTGGACGCCGATGCTGGATGGCAGGTTGAGCGCACGGGTGAAGGTGATCTGGATCCACTGGCCGACGGGCGTTTCGGGGTTGCCTTCCGCCCATGCCGTCGCGCTGTTGCCATCGAACGCGTTGACCGGGTCGTACTGCGGCTGGTACGTCAGCCAGGAACCGTACGAGGACGCGGTGACGCTGGCCGCGCCGGACAGCACCGCGACGGTCTGATGCCCCGCGGCGGGCACCGGGAGGATCTGGCGGGGCGGGCTGCCCGACCCGCCCAGCGGGTCGCCGGCCGGGTTGGTCTCGGTGGCGGTGTAGGTGAACGACGTGTTGGCATTGATCAGCCCGAACGCGGTGTCCTGACGGCGCTGCCCGTCGGTGACGGCCCACAGAGCCGGCCGTCCGGCCAGCTTGTCGCCCGCGATGACCGCGGCCTGGCCGCCGAGCAGGCCCTGGCTGGCAAGCTGCAGCAGCGAGTCCGGTCCGCCGCTGACCAGTTCGGTGCCGCTGACCGGCAGCGCGACCGCCGGTGACGCCGGCCTCTCGGCCGCGCTGCTCGCCTGGAACACCTCGACGGCCGGGTACCGCGGCAGGTATGCCTGGACCTGATGGGTCGCGCCCGGGCTGGTCTGATCGCCGGTGATCATCGGGCCGAACGACGCGACGCGGCCGAACCCGGACAAGGCCAGCGTCTGCGCCACCGTCTGCGGCGGCGTGTACCCGAGCTGGCCCGGGCTGAGGTCGTTGCGCACGACCACGTACCGGATGCCGGCCCGGGCCAGGTACGCGGCCAGCCCGGGGACGCGCTGGCCGGACTCGATCGCGGTCTCCGCGGTGTCGAGGAAGACCTGTGACCCTGCGCCGCCGTACGGGACCAGGCTGCGCTCCACCCACGGCGAGGTGGCCAGCGGCTCGAGCGGCTCATCGATCGGGTCGCCCCACAGGTAGATGCCGTGGCTGTCCCCGGGCACGACGAGCGCGGTCTGGTCCGCCGAGTGAGCGGCCAGGAAGGCCGCCACCTGGTACCAGTACCGCGGCACGCTGGTGAACGAGCCGGGCTGCAGGATCTGGCCGGTCAGGTACGGCAGCGCGAGGCCGGCCAGGCAGAGCGCGATCGCCGGCGCCGCCACGATGCCGGCTGTAACCCGCCGGGATCCCGCTGGTGCGGGCAGTCGGCGCAGGCTGGCGCCGGCGAACAGGTGCGCGACGCCGAGCGCGAGGGCCAGCGCGGCGACCGGCTCCAGCTTGCTGACGTTGCGGAACGGC
>JASHQP010000110.1 GCA_030039095.1 Streptosporangiaceae bacterium | reverse complement strand
TCGCCGCCGGGCGCGCCGCCGCCGGGCGCTCCGCCGCCGGGGACCGGGCCGAGCCGGGCTGGCTGGCTGCACTCGTAGCCGACCACCGGCGGCCACGCCCGCCGTACCCGTGCGGGCCCGAGGCGGCGGACCTCGGTGCCACGTCGATGATCGACATCAGTGACGGCCTGCTCGCCGACCTGAACCACGTGGCCGATGCCAGCCGCGTGCTGATCGACGTCCAGACCGCTCGGCTGCCGGCTGACCCGGCTCTCCGGGCCGCCGCCGACGATCTCGGGGCGGACTGGCTGCGCTGGGCGCTGAGCGGCGGCGAGGAGCACGCTCTGGCCGCCACCTTCCCCGCGGGAACGGTGCTGCCGGGCCACTGGTCCGTCATCGGCGCCGTCCGTGAAGGGCTCGGCGTGACGGTGGATTCCAGGCCGGCCGAGGGGCGAGGCGGATGGGATCACTTCGCCTGACGCCCGAAATCACGGTAAGTAGCTATACATAACATCTCCGTGACTAGCCGCAGGCCGCATTGCTTGGTATAAACCCCTTGATGCCAAGACATCGCCAGGAGCGCGAGCGCACGCGCCGGGCGCTGCGTCGGGAGGGTGCCTCCTGGCGCAGCGTTCTTTCTGGCCGCACCGGGCTGGCCGGATCAACTGGGGCAAGCGGTGCAAGTGAGACCAGCGGGCCCGGCGGGGCGAGGGGACATCGCCGAGCGCACGGGCGGCAGCGCACGAAGACCGCCCCCGGCTCCTGCGGTCAGCGGGTCAGGCTGACGCGCTCACTGCTGATGACCCCGTGGTTCGCGGCCGGCGCGGGCATCGTGATCGCCGCCGCGGTTGCCGTGGGCTCGCCGGCCGCGCTTACCTACAGCCCGAGCAGCCCCGTCCTGCGCTGCTCGGAGAGTGGCTGCCTGAGCCCGGCACCCGACCATCCCGATGTCGCGACCGCGAGCCCGGGTGAGGCGCTCGAGGTTGGGGGCAGCCATTCACGTGGCCCCGCGGGCAGATCGGCGCCTCCCCGGACGGCGAAGGCCGGGGGCCGGGCCCGCTATCGGGTCGGCTACCGGGTGGTCAGGCGCCGGCGGCACCGCTTCGTCGCGCTCGTCACGATGCCCAGTGGCCTGGCACCAGGGTCCTGGAGCCTGGCGTTCGCCTTTCCGTCGGCCCGCGTGGAGCAGGTCTGGGGGGCGCAGTGGCAGCCGTCGGCCAGCGGCGAGGGCGGCATCGCACTCGGGCCGGGACAGTGGGCCGGGGATCCCCTCGGCCGGCCGACCCCCGGTCAGCTCGTCATCATGGGACGCGGCGCGCCGACAGCCCCGACGAGCTGCAGGCTGAACGGAGTCAGGTGCAGCTTCGGGTGAGGCGCGGGCAGGTCAGCGCTCGACCTTGCCGGCCTTGATGCATGAGGTGCACACGTACAGCCGCTTGGGCGACCCGTCGACCTTCGCGCGCACGCGCTGGATGTTCGGGTTCCAGCGGCGCGGGGTGCGGCGGTGCGAGTGCGACACGTTGTTGCCGAAGCCGGGCCGCTTGCCGCAGACGTCGCAGACGGAAGCCACGGGACGCTCCATGGGGTGATAGCCAGATAGGTCATCGTCCCGGTCGCAGCCGGGACGGTCGATGAAGAATATCCGACAACCCGGCCGTCACGCGAACCGGGCGAGGGATCCCCGGTTCCGGTGCGGGTCCAGCGCCGCGTTCGTCGGCGCCAGCATCTAGTCTGCCGGTATGGCGGCGGAGGTTGCGGAGTAGCGGCTGTGGCGATTCTCGAGGACCCGCTGCGCCTGGTGATCGGTGACAAGGCGGCCAAGCAGCTGGAGAGGGCGCTGGAGCTGCAGACCGTCGGCGACCTGCTGCGGCACTACCCGCGTCGATACGAGACCAGGGGCGAGCTGACCGATCTCGCCTCGCTGGCCGATGGCGAGTACGTGACCGTGCAGGCCGAGGTCGCGAAAGTTACCAGCCGTCCCATGCGCAACAGGCGGGGCAGCATCCTCGAGGCGACCGTGACCGACGGGCGTGGGATGCTCGCGCTCACCTTCTTCGGCAGGGGCCGCCAGGACTGGCGCGAACGGCAGCTCAGGCCCGGGGTGCGCGGCCTGTTCTCCGGCCAGGTCTCGACCTTCCGGGGCAAGCGCCAGCTCGCCCATCCCGACTACGAGCTGCTCGAGGCGGGCGACGACGCCGCCCACGCGGCCGCCGAGTACGCCGCCGAGATGATCCCGGCCTACCCGGCGGCGAAGGAGATCACTTCCCCGCAGATCGCCCGCTCGGTGCGGATCGTCCTCGACGTCCTGGACGTCGAGGACCCGATGCCGCGTGCGATCCGTGACCGTCACGGCCTGTGCGGGCTGGCCGACGCGCTCCGCGGGATCCACCGCCCGGTGGACTGGGCCGATGTCCAGCGCTCCAGGCACCGGCTCAAGTGGGACGAGGCGTTCCAGCTGCAGGTGGTGCTCGCGCAGCGGCGGCGTGCGGCAACGGCCTACTCGGCGACGCCGCGCCCGCGCGTGCCGGGCGGCCTGCTCGACGCCTACGACGCCAGGCTGCCGTTCGAGCTGACCGTCGGGCAGCAGCTGGCGGGCGCCCAGATCGCCGACGAGCTCGCCCTCGACCACGCGATGCACCGGCTGCTGCAGGGCGAGGTCGGTTCCGGCAAGACCCTGATCGCGGTGCGGGCGATGCTGCAGGTCGTGGACGGCGGTGGGCAGGCGGCGCTGCTGGCCCCGACCGAGGTGCTGGCGCAGCAGCACTACCGGTCGATCACCGAGCAGCTCGGTCCGCTGGGCCAGGCCGGGCAGCTCGGCGGCGCCGACAAGGCGACCCGTGTCGCGCTGCTGACCGGTTCCCTGGGTGCCGCGGCGCGCCGGCGCGCCCTGCTCGAGGCGGCGTCGGGCACGGCCGGCATCGTGATCGGCACCCACGCGCTGCTCGAGGAGCAGGTGCAGTTCGCCGACCTCGGCCTGGTGGTGATCGACGAGCAGCACCGGTTCGGCGTCGAGCAGCGGGACGCGCTGCGGGCCAAGGCAGGCGACGGCCGTCCGCACCTTCTCGTCATGACCGCGACCCCGATACCCCGGACCGTGGCGATGACGGTCTTCGGCGACCTGGAGATGTCCACGCTGACCGAGCTGCCCGCCGGGCGCTCGCCGATCGCCACGCACGTCGTCCCGGCGGCCGAGAAGCCGCACTACCTCGAGCGGACCTGGGAGCGGCTGCGCGAGGAAGCGGGACGTGGCCGCCAGTGCTACGTGGTCTGCCCGCGGATCGGCGGCGGGCCCGCGTCCGACCCGGATGGCTCGGACACCGACCGGCTCTACGGGGCCGGGGACGGCGCATCCGCTGACGCCGATCAGGCCGGCGGCGGGCGCCCGCCGATCGCGGTCCTGGACCTGGCAGACGACCTTGAACGAGGCGCGCTGGCGGGATTGCGTATGGCCGTGCTCCACGGCAGGCTCGCGCCCGACGAGAAGGACGCCGTGATGCTCGCGTTCGCGGCCGGCTCGGTCGATGTGCTGGTCACGACGACGGTCGTCGAGGTTGGCGTGGATGTGCCGAACGCCACCGTCATGGTGATCATGGACGCCGACCGCTTCGGCGTTTCCCAGCTGCACCAGCTGCGCGGCAGGGTGGGCCGGGGCCGCCACGAGGGCCTGTGCCTGCTGGTCACCGAGGCCGAGGCGGACGGCAAGTCGCGGCAGCGGCTCGATGCGGTCGCCGCGACCCTGGACGGCTTCACGCTGTCCCGGCTCGACCTGGAGCAGCGCCGCGAGGGCGACGTGCTCGGTGCGGCCCAGGCCGGGCGCAGGTCGAGCCTGAGGCTGCTGACGCTGCTGCGGGACGAGGAGCTGATCGGTGACGCCCGCAAGGAGGCGCAGCGCGTCGTCGAGACCGATCCGGCGCTCGCCGGGCTGCCGGCGCTCGCCACCGCCGTCCGTGTCCTGCTCGAGCGAGAGCGGGCGGAATACCTCGAGAAGGCCTGAGTCGGCGCCGTGACCCGCATCATCGCAGGGACCGCCGGCGGCAGGCGGCTGGCCGTGCCGCGCGGCCAGCAGACACGGCCCACGTCGGACCGGGCCCGCGAGGGCCTGTTCGCCACGATCCTGGCGATCCGCGGCCCGATCGACGGGGCCAGAGCGCTCGACCTGTATGCGGGCTCGGGCGCCGTGGGGCTCGAGGCGCTGTCGCGGGGGGCCTGTGACGTCATCCTCGTCGAGGCGGACGCGCAGGCGGCCAGGGTCATCCGCGCCAACATCGAGGCGCTGCGGCTGCCCGGCGCGCGGCTGATTGCCGGCACGGTCGAGCGGGTGCTCGCCCGCGGGCCCGCAGACCTGCAGCCGCGTGACCTCGTGTTCGCCGACCCGCCTTATGCCGTGCCGGATGCCGACGTGCACCGGGCGCTGGCCGCGCTGCACGAGTTCGGCTGGCTCGCGCCCGGCGCGCTGGTCGTGGTGGAGCGGGCCAGCAGGGCAGGCCCATTCAGCTGGCCAGCCGGGTATACGCCCGACCGGTCTCGCGGTTACGGTGAGGCCACGTTCTGGTACGGTCTGGCCGCAGGCGCGGGGCCTGCGGCAGCGTCACCGCCAGGAGGGGGAGTCAGCGTGCGCCGTGTGGTCTGCCCAGGATCATTCGACCCGGTCACCAACGGACATCTCGACATCGTCACCCGCGCGGCGAAGCTCTATGACGAGGTCGTCGTCGCCGTCTTGCGCAACCCGAACAAGAGCCCGCTGTTCAGCGTCGACGAGCGGGTGGAGATGCTGCGCGAGGTCACCAGGGGGCTGGAGAACGTCCAGGTAGCCAAGTTCGATGGCCTGATCGTGGACTTCTGCAAGGCCAACGACGTCTCGGCGATCGTCAAAGGCCTGCGCGCGGTCAGCGATTTCGACTACGAGCTGCAGATGGCCCAGATGAACTACAACCAGGCAGGAGTGGAGACGGTGTTCATCTCCACGAACCCGCTCTACGCGTTCCTGTCGTCGAGCCTGGTGAAGGATTTCGCCAAGTACGGCGGCGACGTCACCAGCCTGGTGCCCGGCCCGGTGCTCGACCGGCTCAAGGTGCGGGCGGCCGAGGCGCCCTGAGGCCGCAGCGGCGAGCCGCAACGGGGCGGCTTGTCGGCGCAGCGTGACGGCAGATGCCGCGCTGCAGCACAGCGGCCTGACACCGGCCGCGCCCGGTGCCGACTTGGGTTTCGCGCAGGCAGCCAGGTATGCTGACCGCCCGAATGCCCGTCCGTACCTTTGACTGCCATGCCAAAAGCCAACCCAAATCACTCCAAGCGGCTGGACCCGCGGTTGCCGTTCGTGTTCGACACCCGGAGCCTCGGTTTTGCCGACGTGCGCTCGGTGAACCGGACCGCGCCGGCGCCCGCAGGTCTTGGGGTCGAGATGGTGAGCGTCCCCGAGGGGGCCGAGCTCGAGCTGGAAGTCCGGCTCGAGCGGGTCACTGACGGCGTGCTGGCGACCGCGACGGTGCGGGCTCCGCTGGTGGGGGAGTGCGCGCGATGCCTGGATCTGTTCGCTTCTGCGATAGATGTCCGATTCACAGAGCTGTTCTCCGATGACGTGAGCGACGAGGACGCTGACGGGTATCTTCTGGACGGGGACCTGCTCGACCTCGAGCCGGCCCTGCGCGACGCGCTGGTGCTCGAGCTGCCGCTCGCGCCGTTGTGTGCCGAGGATTGCCCGGGGCTGTGCCCCGAATGCGGTGTACGGCTTGCTGACGCGGGGGCCGGACATGCCCACGCCGACGCGGGCATCGACGATCAGAAGCCGGACGGTTCCCCCATGCCGGAGACAGGGCCGGACGGTTCCCCCGTGCCGGAGAGAAGGAAGGAGCGCTGACGTGGCCGTCCCCAAGCGGAGAATGTCGCGCAGCAACACCAGGTCACGCAGGGCCCAGTGGAAGACCACGGCCCCACAGCTCGTGACCTGCCCGCAGTGCCGTGACCCCAAGCTGCCGCACACCGCGTGCCCGACGTGCGGCACGTACAACCGGCGCCAGGTGATCAACCCCTCCTGACCCCGGAGAGTCGGGGCGCGGGCTCGACCACTCGGGCTCGGCGGAAAGGAGGGAAGCGTGATTAGCGCAGCAGGTGACGGTGGGCCGGCAGTTCCCGACGCCGCGAGTTCCGTGACCGCCGAGTTGCTGAACGCCCTCGAGGTCCCGCTGGGGCCCGAGTTGCTGGAGCGCGCCCTCACCCACCGCTCGTTTGCGTACGAGAACGGCGGGCTGCCGACCAACGAGCGTCTGGAGTTCCTGGGCGACTCGGTGCTGGGCCTGATCGTCACCGACACCCTCTTCCGCGAGTATCCCGACCTGCCCGAGGGACAGCTGGCGAAGCTGCGCGCCGCCGTGGTCAACATGCGTGCTCTGGCCGGTGTCGCCCGCGGGCTGCACCTTGGTGACTATGTCCGCCTCGGCAAGGGCGAGGAGGGCACCGGCGGCAGGGATAAGTCGTCGATCCTGGCCGACACGCTCGAGGCGGTGCTCGGCGCCGTCTACCTCGATCGCGGACTCACCGAGGCCGACGCGCTCGTGCACCGGCTGTTCGACCCGGTGATCGCCCGCTCGGCCCGGCTGGGGGCGGGCCTCGACTGGAAGACCTCGCTGCAGGAGCTGACCGCGGCGGAGATCCTCGGTGTGCCCGAGTATCACGTCGAGGAGAGCGGGCCCGACCACCAGAAGTCGTTCCGCGCCTCGGTCAGGATCGCCGGCCGCACGTATGGCGAGGGCGAGGGGCGGTCCAAGAAGGAAGCGGAGCAGCAGGCCGCCGAGGCGGCGTGGACCTCGATCACCGAGAGCAACTCCATGGCGGCGGGGGCCGCCGCGGGCGGCGGCGATCCGGCCGCCGGCGCCGACGATGATGACGAGCCCGGAGCCAGCGGCCGCGGCACCGCGCGGCGGAGCTGAGCGTGCCCGAGCTCCCGGAGGTCGAGATCATCCGGCGGGGGCTCGAGCGGCACGTCGTGGGCCGCACCATCGACTCGGTGCAGATGCTGCATCCCCGCGCGCTGCGCCGCCACGTCGCCGGACCCGATGACTTCGCCGCTGCCGTGCGCGGACGCAAGATCACCGGTGCGCTGCGACGCGGCAAGTACCTGTGGCTGCCGGTCGGCGATGATGCGGTGCTCGCGCACCTTGGCATGAGCGGCCAGCTGCTGGTCGGCGACCCGTCGCGCCCGCTGTCGCCGCATGTCCGGGTCCGCCTGACCTTCACCGACTCCGGCCCTGACCTGCGCTTCAGCGATCAGCGGACGTTCGGCCACCTGTCCCTGGCGGTGGGCGGAGCGTCGCTGCCCGCCGCGATCGCGCACATCGCCCCCGATCCTCTCGAGCCCGCGTTCGACCTGGCGGCCGTGACAGCCAGGATCCGCAGCCGGCACAGCGGGATCAAGCGCGCCCTGCTCGACCAGTCGCTGGTCAGCGGCATCGGCAACATCTACGCCGACGAGGCACTGTGGCGGGCGCGCCTGCACTGGGCGCGAGAGGGCCAGCAGCTGCGGCCGGCCGCGATCGCCCAGCTGTTCGGGGCGGTTCAGGAGGTGTTCGCCGAGTCGCTCAGCGCTGGCGGCACCACGTTCGACAGCCTGTACGTCAACGTGAACGGCCAGAGCGGCTACTTCGAGCGGTCCCTCAACGTCTACGGGCGCGCGGGCCAGCCGTGCCGCAGGTGCGGCACGCCGGTGCGGCGGGATCCGTTCATGAACAGGTCGGCTTTCAGCTGCCCCGGGTGCCAGCCACGCCCGCGGACCCGGCCATGACCCCGGGAGGGCAGGCCCGCCTCACGGCCTGGGTGGAGGGCCGGGTCCAGGGCGTCGGGTTTCGCTGGTGGGCGCGGGCACGGGCGCTGGAACTCGGCCTCGCGGGCTGGGCGGAGAACCTCGAGGACGGCCGGGTCCGGGTTATCGCCGAAGGCGCCTCAGCGGCCTGCGGCGAGCTTCTGTCCCTGCTCGAGGGCACGGAGACCCCCGGGCGCGTGGTCCGCGTGACGCATCGGTGGGACGAGCCGCACGGCGGCCTCACCGGGTTCTCCGAGCGATGACGGCCGCGCGCAATTTAGCGGCCGCCTGACCTGCATAATTGTCAACTTGACCGGATACCCGTCGCAGTGGGACCATGGATATCGTTACCCGCGCGCAAGGCTGCGCTTTCTCCGCGTCTGAGCATGCGCGCCCACTCTGGTCACTCAGTGTGGAGGACCTCACAAGATGGCGAAGGCTATATATGGCCACGTCGGCGGCCCGGATCCGCGCATGGTCTCAGAGATGCGCCGCCTGCAACAGCGAGTACGTGATCTCGAAGCCGAGCTTGCCAGGCTGCACGAGGAGAACGACGTGCTCGCCGCGGAGGTAAGGCACGACCTGATGCTTCCGGTCCGCGAGCCTGCGCTCACCTGACGGGCGCCGGCTGGCCGCACGTACAGAGGGACGCCTGTACCAGGCGTCCCTCTTTGGCCGCCCCGGCCAGATATTCCATGATCCACACCCATAACCAGCGCGATATCCGTCATCGGCAGCAAGATCGTGAAACATGGACGCTTCGGCGTGCGTGGGCGCCGCCGTCGCGGTGGGTCGGCGTGGCTGGGCGGCTGTGCCGCGTTTTGGCCGCAGAATGGCACATAAGATGACTGGTCCTGGGCAGTCTGCTGCTCGAATCCGCGGGAGCGACAGCCGCTCGCGGTAAGGTGCGAGCGGAGCCGCGCCGTGGCGGGCGGGATCGGCAGCGCTGCCGGCACAGGAAAACACGGCCGGTGCGGCGGCGCGGACGGGCGCGCGGACGGGGCGACCACTCGAGGAGGAGAGCTGCCAGGTGTACCTGAAAGCGCTCACTCTGCGCGGGTTCAAGTCGTTCGCCTCCGCCACGACGCTGCGGTTCGAGCGGGGAATTACCTGCGTCGTCGGTCCCAACGGGTCCGGGAAGTCCAATGTCGTCGACGCGTTCTCCTGGGTCATGGGCGAGCAGGGCGTCAAGCAGCTGCGCGGCGGCAAGATGGAGGACGTCGTGTTCGCCGGCACCGCGGGCCGGGCGCCGCTGGGCCGCGCCGAGGTCTCGCTGACCATCGACAACAGCGACGGTGCGCTGCCAATCGACTACGCCGAGGTGACGATCAGCCGGCTGCTGTTCCGGTCCGGCCAGAGCGAATACGCGATCAACGGCGACCAGTGCCGCTTGCTCGACGTGGCCGAACTGCTTTCCGACACCGGCCTCGGCAGGGAAATGCACGTGATCGTGGGCCAGAACCAGCTGGACCAGGTGCTGAACAGCGGGCCCGACGCCCGGCGTGCGCTGATCGAGGAGGCAGCCGGGGTACTCAAGCACCGCAGGCGCAAGGAGAAGGCGCTGCGCAAGCTGGAGGCCATGCAGGCCAACCTCACCCGGCTGGTCGACCTGACCGCGGAGATCGGCCGCCGGCTCAAGCCCCTCGGGCGACAGGCGGAGATCGCCCGCAAGGCCGCGGTGATCCAGGCCGACCTGCGCGACGCCAGGCTGCGGCTGCTGGCCGACGACTACGCCACGCTGGCGGCCGAGCTCGAGCGTGACGAGACCGACGAGGCAGCGACCGCGGCCCGGCGGGCGGAGCTGGAAGCCGGGCTGGCCGGGGCCCGTGCCGCCGAGGCCGAGCTGGAGGCCGCAGAGCAGCAGCATGCACCGCGCCTCGCCGCCGCGCAGGAGGCATTCTTCGGGCTCTCCAGCCTGTCCGAGCGGCTGCGTGGCGTGCTCGGCCTGGCCACCGAGCGGCACCGGCACCTTTCCGCTCCCCCGGACCCGCAACGCCCCGGCCGTGATCCGGACGAACTCGAGGCACAGGCCGTAACGCTGCGCGAGCAGGAAGCCGGGCTGCGCGAGGAGCTTGACGTCAGCCGCGACCAGCTCGGCGAGGTGGTGGCCGAGCGCACGGTAGCCGAAGCAGCCCTGGCCGAGGCCGAGCGGCGGCTGGCCGCCGAGTCCCGGGCGGCCGCGCAGCGAGCGGAGCGGCTGGCCCAGCTGCGCAACCAGGTTGGCGCGG
>JASHQP010000109.1 GCA_030039095.1 Streptosporangiaceae bacterium | reverse complement strand
GCCGGCGGGCGGCAGCATGCCGGCCGGCGGCGGTCAGCCACCGGGCGGCACCTGGCCCGAGCAGCCACCCGGCGACCAGGACGAACCAGCCCCGGCTGGCCGCGGCCGTCACCGGATGCTGGTGGCCGGCATGATCCTCGCCGTGCTCGTTCTGGCGGGTGGCGTCGCCGCCGGCGTCCTTGCACTCACGCACGACGCCAAGCCGCCATCACTGACGCCGAGCAACCAGCAGGTTCCGGTCACGACGTCGCCGACGACCGGGAAGTCCGGGCACGGGGGAGGGGGAGGCGGCTCGACCTCCACGTCCAAGGGTCACAGCAGACCGACGTCGTCGCCGTCTCCGTCGCCCTCGCCGTCCCCGAGCCCGTCTCCCTCTCCCACGACCTCGCCGACCCCGACCCCGACCCCGACCCCGACGCATTCAACGCCCACGACCGCACCGACCACGGCGCCGGCGCCGACGGCACCCGCCTCCCCATAGGCGGCCGGCGCCGCGGGGCCGCAGCGGGCCGAGCTGCGAAATCGGGTTGTGCGGCCGGCTACCGGGGCCCTAACGTCGCCGGAATGTACTCGAATGCAGCGGCGCGTGTTCGGCAGGACCTGGAGACGGCCGGGGCCGTCGGCGAGATCAGGGTGCTCGCCGAGCCGGTGCCGACGGCCGCCGCCGCTGCCGCGGCCCTTGACTGCGAGGTCGGCGCGATCGCGAACAGCCTGATCTTCGAGGCGGATGGCGCGCCGCTTCTTGTCGTGGCCAGCGGGGCGCACCGGGTGCACCCGGTGCGGCTTGCGCGGCGGATCGGGACCGGCAAGATCGGGCGCGCCGATCCCGGCTTCGTGCTCGCCAGCACCGGCCAGGAGGTGGGCGGTGTCGCGCCCGTCGGCCACCCCACGCCGGTGCGCACGGTGGTGGACCAGGCGCTGGCCGGCTACCCGGTCGTGTGGGCGGGGGGCGGCGACGAGCACACGATGTTCGCGACCACCTTCGACGAACTGGTGAAGATCACCGGCGGAACCCCGACGGACGTCGACTGAGCCCCGCCGACGTCGACTGCCGCCCGGGATCCGGGCTGCTGTCGTCGATGTCGAAGATGTCGAGCAGGGACGGTGTGCCGCGCCCGCTTTGCCCCCACCAGGCGAGCCTGGCCAGCAGGTGGCCACCGCGAAGGGCGACCCACATCCACTCTGGCCGGCGACGGCCGGTGGCGAGGTCGTCGGCCAGTTCGTCATTGAGGACGTAGGGCAGTCGCAGGAAGAGGCCGAGTTCTTCGGGCCCGGCGATCGGGCGCATGGTCAGGTCGTTGTGTTGCACGGTCAAGGCACACTCCCGTGAAGGCGCCTGTCCGCTCCGGGGTCAGAGGCACTCTGTGCCCGGCGAGGACACAAGCGCGGTGATCATGGCGATCATGGGCTTATCCCTCCTCTCGGTGTCGTGACCCTCGGCCGGTGCCGGCAGGAGGCCTGGCCGCAAGATCTATCTGATCACTGGCCTCCGCGCAAACCCTTTCTTTGCGAAAACCGGCCCGAGCACGCCGGAGGTGCCGGGCCTGAAGTGCCCAGATCGACCAGCTCTGCGCGAACTCGAGGCGAGCCTGTCATACGCCCGCCGCCGCGCCGATCGGCTACGTGCGAGCGTCTCCAGCATGGACCGCAGTCACACCAGGTAATCGGTGCAGCTTCTGGCTGGGGCTGTCGAGGCTGGTGGTGCGGCAGGGAACGTCTCAGATTCGGGTCAGGTGGGCCACCCAGCACGTGGCTAACCCGAACCGTCGCCTTACCTCAGAGGCATTTGCGCTAGCGGGTGGAGTCCACGGTAGGCCGGAACGTGGCGGCAAAGACGATGAGCACGAAGAGCAGGAACGTGATGACGTGCACGCTCGTGCACCACAAGCAGATGTTGCCGATCTGGATGATCTCCGCGTAGATCAGGTAAAGCACGAAGCCGATGCCGACGATGACGCTGCCGAGGCGTGCCCACCAGATCGCCGGCACCCGCGCCCGCCAGCCCCACGGCGTGTTGATCGCCACCATGAAGACGTAGAACGCCAGGCCCAGCACTGCGACGGGGAAGACGCCGAACACCATCGACTCGGAACTCGTGGTGACCTTCGCGCAGTCGACCAGGCCGTTGGCCGAGCAGTCCAGGATCTTTGGCGACGTGTAGTGCGCGATCGTCAGGTAAATCGACACTCCGAGGCCGGCCAGCGACAGGACGAGGGTGGTCCACCGCACCCAGGCGGGCGCGTCGAACCTGGGCTCGGCTGCCTTGTCGGCCGACGCATCGGCCGTGAGCGTGGCGGCCCGGGCCGAGCCAGCTGCCTTGCCCTGTCCCGGGCGCGTGTTCTGCGGGCGTCCGTTGCGTGACTGACCGTTCTGGTTCCGCCCGTTCTGGCCCTGGCCGGCAGCGGCCGGGCTGCCCGCGGCCCGGCCCCTGGCGTTGCCCGAGCCCGGCTTGGTGGCCGTGCCGCTGCTCCTGCCCTGGCCAGACCCGGACCTGGGCCGCTTCTGGCTGGCCATCAGAGGTGAGCGCTCGCTGCGACGACCCCGGATGAGTTGCAGACGTTGCCGGGCTTGCCGCCGGTCATCTTGCAGATCGCCGCGGTCATGAGGTTCGCGGCCCCGAGGGCGTTCTTCGCGACCGTGCTGCTCGGGTCGTGCAGGGCCGACGCGACCTGCGCCCAGGTCATGCCCGCCAAGACCCCCGGGTCATAGCTCGGGTTCTTGAGCACGTACTTGTTGCCGAAGTCGATGAACGGGTAGCTGGTGGAGGTTTCGCCGTCTTCTGTGGTTGTGTCGTACTTCGCCCAGAGAGCCTGCTGCGCGGACGTCGTGTTCTGCAGTGCCCCGCGGCTGTCGTTCTCGTTCTCGACGGGGGTGAACGTCAGGTACGGGCTGGTGTAGCTGGACTTGTAGAAGGTGAGCGTCGGGGTGTTCGGGTCGGTGTCCGTGCTGGACGAGTGGATGCCACGGAACGGGGTCGTGAAGTGGCCGAACCGGCTGAGCGCGACCGCTATGGCCCACCGCTCCGCCGCGCAGTAGGGGCAGAACTCGGCGCCGATGAAGAGCATCTCCGGCTTGCCGTTGGCCTTCAGCGGCGTGTTCGAGATCTTCTCGAGCGGCGACGGGTTGTAGCTGAGTATCGAGCCGATGCCGACCGTGTCCAGAGTGCTGGCGGGAACGTTCTTGATGTCGTTCTGCACGCTGGCCGGAAGGACGGTGCCGGTCACGCCGCCCGCGGAACTGCTCGGTGAGTTGCTGGTGGACAGCTTGATCGCGACGAAGGCGACCACGATCGCGATCACCACGACGACGGCAGTGCCCGTCCACAGCGCCCGCCTCCGGACCTCGGCGCGCCGGGCCGCGGCCCGCTGCGCCGCGATCTTCTCCCTGGCGTTCTGCTGCCTGATCCTGGTTGCCTTGCCCATGCCCGCCTCTGCCTCACCCGTCCGGATGCCGATAACCCGACAACGGCGCACGCCGGAGTTTCGTTCGCGCTGCCCCGCTCCGGCAGGCCCGCGCTTCGAGGCGGCCCGCTGGAGCGTCCGCCCGACACTATGTTATGGCGCGTCACGGCGCGGGGTTACCCCTCCAACCGAAGCGCATGTACCTGAGTGCGCGCTGAAGGAACACTCTGAAGCGAAGCTTAGGAAACAGTAGGGTCACGGATGTCCATGATTCTTGTGGCGTGCAACCTACATTGGCTACCGTCGGTGAAATGGTGGCTCTAACTCAGCGGCGCGGCGCACAGATCGCCGCGCTCGTATCTATCGCTTGTCTCGGGCTGGCCGCTGCCGGCTGCAGCTCCTCCAGCTCCACGACTCCCAAGAGTTCCGCGAGCGCAAAGCACAGCGGCGACGTCGACGTGTTCTCCGCCGGGTCCCTCGACACCCTGATGACCAAGTCGGTCGGACCGGCGTTCCACGCCGCGACCGGCTACACGCTGGTCGACACCTCGCATGGGTCGGGGACCCTCGCGGCCGACATCAAAAACAAGGTGGCGGTCGCGGACGTCTTCGTCAGCGCCTCGCCGGCGGTGGACGGCACCCTCATGGGCGCCAGCAACGGTAACTGGGTCTCGTGGTATGCGGCCTTCGCCTCGTCGCCGGAGGTCCTTGGGTACTATCCCAAGAGCAAGTTCGCCAAGGACCTGCAGACCATGCCGTGGTACAAGGTGATCACTATGCCCGGGTTCCGCCTCGGGCGGACCAACCCGTCCCAGGACCCCGGGGGCGTGCTAGCCGCCGAAGCCCTCAACCAGACGGCGGCGGCGCAGCATCTCCCGGCGCTCAAGACGCTCGCGACCGAGACGTCCGACGAGTACGCGGAAGACCCTGAAGAGGCCGACATCCAGACCGGGCAGCTCGACGGTGCGTTCATGTACGAGGCCGACGCCAACTCCCAGGGCAGCCCGTTCGTGACGCTCACCGGCGTCAACCTCGCCGGCGACTACACGATCACGCTGGTCAACAAGGCCCCGCACATGGCCGCGGCCGAGGCCTTCATCAAGTTCCTCCTCGGGCCCACCGGCCAAGCCGAGATGAAGGCTGACAAGTTCAACATCGTCTCTCCGGCGAAGGTGACCGGGTCCGGCGTGCCGAGCGCTCTCAGCAGCGTCTTGGGTTCGTGAACCCCGGCAGGGCGCCGCGCTCGCTTCGGTGGCTCGGCGCCCTGCTGGTTCTGTACCTGGCATATCCGGTCGGGGCCTTCGCCTACCGCATCGTCGGCGGGCATGGCGAAGGCTGGAACGTCCCCGGGCTCTGGTCGGCCTTGTGGGTGTCGGTCGAGGGCGCCACCATCGCGCTGCTCATCGGGATCGTGACCGGCATCCCGCTGGCCTACGTCCTGGCACACCGCCGAGGGTGGCTGTCCTCGGCGGTGGGCGTCGTCGTCCAGCTTCCGCTGGCCGTGCCGCCTCTCATCAGCGGCATTCTGCTGATCTACATCGTCGGCCCGTACACCTTCCTCGGCCAGCTGTCGGGGGAGCAGCTCACCCAGACGATGTACGGGGTTGTCATCGCCCAGTCGTTCGTAGCCACACCGTTCCTGGTCGTCGTGGCGCGCAGTGCCTTCCGCGCTGTCGACCCGTCCCTGGCCGACGCCGCCGCCACCCTCGGCCATGGTCCGCTGGCCCGGTTCCTCCGGGTCGACGTGCCCGCCGCGTCGGACGGGATCCGCACCGGGATGATCCTCATGTGGCTGCGGGCCTTCGGCGAGTACGGCACGGTCGTGATCCTCGCCTACCACCCCTACAGCCTCCCGGTCTACGTCGATAACCTCTTCTCCTCCGGGCCGCTGTCGCTGGCCGAGGCCCCGACGATCCTCGCCTTCGGCGTTGCCGCGCTGGCGATCGTCGCCGTCCGTGTCCGGTGGCCGGCCCGCGTCCGTCGCCGGCCGGTCCCGGCGCCGCTCGCTCCCTCCCCGGCGCCGCCGACGCCGGTGGGCTTCGACATCGACGTCACCGTCGGGACGTTCCGCCTGAGGGTGGCGCACCCGGAAAACAGCCACCGGGTGGCCGTCGTCGGGCCGTCGGGCTCGGGTAAGTCGGTCACGCTCCGGGTCCTCGCCGGGCTGCTCGGGCCGGACGCCGGAACCGTGACCTACGGCGCAGCCGACGTGAGCCACACCGCGCCACAGCGGCGCCGGGTCGGCTACGTCCCCCAGGGCTTCGGCCTGATCCCCGGGCGCACGGTCTGGCAGCAGGCGGTTTTCGGCGTCCACGCGGATCCGGCACGGGCCGCCTGGTGGCTGGAGACCCTCCACCTCGACGGCCTCCTCGACCGCTTGCCGGAGCAGCTGTCGGGCGGGCAGCGCCAGCGGGCGAGCCTGGCCCGCGCGCTCGCCACCGATCCCCGGGTGGTGCTGCTCGACGAGCCGTTCTCCGCGCTGGACGCTCCGGTACGGGCCGAGCTCCGGCGGGAACTGCGCCGCCTCCAGCGAGACGCCAACCTCTCCACGGTCATCGTGACCCACGACCCGGAGGAGGCTGCGATGCTGGCCGACGAGATCGTGGTCCTGAGCGACGGGCGGGTGCTCCAGTCCGGCAGCTGCCGCGACGTATACCAGCGCCCCGCTTCGGTCGAGGTCGGCCGCCTGCTCGGCATCGAGAACCTCTTCCAGGGTGTATCCAGCGCCGACGGTGTGCGTCTGGCCGACGGGGACGACGTCCCGGTCCTCCTCGCCACGGCTCTGCCGCCCGGCGCCCGGCTGCTGTGGCAGGTGCCGCCCGAAGCCCTCCGGGTCTGCTCGGGACCGCCGCGTTCGGATACCCAAGGGTCGGCTGTCGACTTCGGCAGGGGCCGGGTGACCGACGTCGTCGACCTGGGCCGGACGGTCGAGGTGGTCGTGGCGCTGTCCACGGGGCTCGAGTTCCGTGCCCGGACCCTCGAGGTGCCCGACCTCAGCGTCGGCGCCGCCTGCCGGGTAGAGGCCGACGTGGAGGCGGTGTCAGTCTGGCCGGAACCGACGGAGACCACCGGAAGTCGAGGTGATCCGGCACGTCTGGTCTGATCGATGGCGTGACGGCCATACCGGTCGACGGCAATGCAGCGCGACGCGATTGCCGCTGCCCTATCAGCCGTCCTGGTGACGTGCTTGCCGTAGCCTGCTGTGGCCGTCGTGCTGCCATCGGCTACCCGAAGTCTGGAGCGCTCGTGTTCAAGGCCGACATCGAGGTTGACCGCCGCGTTTTCGTGCTCGATGCCGGCCAGGCGCTGCAGGACGGCGGGATCGTGTGCGATGGCTGCACGCCATGACCGGCAAGCAAGAAGGCCCGGGCAACGCCGACGACGGCCGCGCGCAGCAATCGGGAACCGGAGCGGCCGGCGCGCGGCTGCGGTCGGCCCGCCAGGCCAGGGGCTTTTCCCAGTATCAGCTGGCCAGGATGGCACGGGTTTCGCGGCAGGCGGTCTCCGCGATCGAGGCCGGGCTGTCCGATCCGTCGCTGCGGGTCGCGCTGACGCTGGGCCGGGCGCTCGACATGACGGTGGAAGAGCTGTTCGGGTCGGCCATGCCCGAGCCGCCGGTGCCGGTGCGGCCGCTGGCACCCCTCGGCGGCGAGGGCAGCCGGGTGTCGCTCGCCCCCATGGGGGAGGCTCTCGTGGCGCTGCCTCTGTCCGGCGCCACCGTGACCCGTGCGGCGTTCGCGCCGGCTGACGGCCGGGTCAGCGGGCCGCAGCAGGTTATCCCGCTGGGGCCGCAGCGGCCCACGCTGCTGGTGGCCGGCTGTGATCCCGCGCTGCCGTTGCTGGAGATGCCGCTGAGCCTCCTCGATCCGCCAGTGGAGTTCGTGTGGTGGCCGTGCGCCAGCCAGGAGGCGCTCAGCCTGGCTGCCGGTGGCCTCGTGCACGTGGCCGGCGTGCACCTGCGCGGGCGGTCGGGCGACTACAACACGGGCCCAGCCGGGGAACTGCTGCCGCAAGGCGCCGAGGTGATCGGGTTCTGCTCCTGGCGGGAGGGGCTGGTGCTGCGGCCGGACATCGCCGACGGCGTCAGAGGCCTGCGCGAGGTGGCCGGCCGGGGGCTGCGCCTGGTCAACCGGGAGCCGGGCTCGGAGGCGCGCAGTGTGCTGGATCGCGAACTGGCCGCGCTCGGGATCGACGTCGGCCAGCTGCCCGGCTACGGCACCCGGGCGACCGGGCACCTGCAGGTGGCCGCGGCCATCACCGCGGGTCTCGCCGACGCTGGCGTGGCGAGCGAGCCCGCGGCGCTTGCCTACGGCCTGGCGTTCATCCCGCTGGCCGCCGAGCGCTTCGACCTGGTGATTCCGGGGGACCTGGTCGGCTCGCGGGAGGTACAGGGCCTGATCAAGGTGCTCTCCTCGCGCTGGCTGCTCGACCAGCTGGCGAGCCTGCCCGGGTACGATTCCGCGCGGTGCGGCGAGCACGTCGCGACGCTCCCGCCGCGCGACACGGCGGGATCGGCAGCAGCCGGCTTAGCTGGGCTGCCGCCTCCTGGCCATCCGCAGGCGGGTGCAGTGCCTGACCGACATGCGGCCGTCAGCGAACTGCTCCCTGACGATATCGCCGATCTGTGAGAGCAGCCGGTCGCGGCCGGCCGCTGGCAGCCGGCCCACGTACGACTTGCTCCGCTCGTAGGTCAGCCACTCGCCGACACTCAGCGTCCGTACCCACGGGATCTCGGTCTCTGTGCCGGCCTCGAAAAGGCCGGTCTGATCGATGTGCTCGTCGGTCCAGCGGGCGTCGCGGTTGCGCCGGTCGTATCCGGGGCAGGCGGACTCCAGCACAGTCTGATACGCGTCGAACCACGCCTCGCCGTCGGCCCACTCCTGGTTCCACCACGCGGCCCAGAACCCGCCGGGCCGCAGCACCCGCGCCATCTCGCGCGGCGCGTTCTCGTTGAAGAACCAGTGCCAGGACTGTGCGAAGCAAGCGATGTCCACGCAGCCGCCGCGCAGCGGTGTCGCGTTCGCGTCGGCGAGCAGGAAGCACGCATCGGGGCTGTGCTCCCGGGCCTTCCCGAGCATCCGCTCGCCGATGTCGACAGCCACGACCCGCGCTCCGCGCGCGGCGAGCTGCCGGGTGGCGATTCCCGTTCCGGCGCCGCCTTCCAGCACCAGCTTGCCCGCCAGCGGGCCGGCGATTTGCTCCAGCGCCTGATAGATCCCATCGGGATAGGAAGGCCTGGCGGCGTCGTAATCTTCGGCAAGCGCGTCGAACTGCGACCCCGCCATCTGTGCAGAGACCTCCTCGATCCGCCGGTGGTTTCATCCTCTCGCCCGCCGGGCGCCGTCCACGCGGCGGGTGGCGGCGGGCGGAGAGGCGTATGGGGTGGCGGTCGGCAAGGAATTCTGCCGAGGGCAGCAAAGCTACGCCGAGGATGAACAGCGCTCGGCGGGCGGGCCCGCGTGCGGCAGAGTGCCTGACATGAAGCTGCTGGTGCTGGGCGGGACACATCATGTCGGACGGGCGGTCGTCGAGACGGCCCTGGCGCGCGGAGACGACGTCACCACGCTGAACCGGGGGCTCACCGGGCACCAGCCGCCCGGAGCGCGTGCGCTGCACGCCGACCGCACCGACCCGGCGGCGCTGCGTGCGGCACTCGGCGACGAGTCCTGGGATGCGGTGATCGACACGTGGAGCCTCGCGCCCGCCGTGGTCGGTGACGCGGCGGCGCTGCTGGCCGGGCGGGCGGGTCACTACGGGTACGTGTCGAGCGTGTCGGTCTACCGGGACCCGGTTCCCTGCGGAGCCGACGAGAGCACGCCGACGGTGGACGCCGACCCGGCCAGCACCGATGGCGGCGACTACCAGGCGGCCAAGCGCGGCGGCGAGCTCGCCGCGCTGGCGGCGTTCGGCGACCGGACGCTGCTGGCCAGGGCGGGCCTGATCCTCGGGCCGTACGAGATCGTCGGGCGGATGCCGTGGTGGCTGCGGCGGATGGAGCGCGGCGGCGACGTGCTGGCCCCGGGCCCGCGCGACATGCCGCTGCAGTACATCGACTGCCGCGACCTCGCCGCGTGGATGCTCGACTCCGCCGGCCGCGGCCTCGCCGGGGCGTTCAACACCGTCAGCCGGCGTGGCCAGGCCACGATGGGCAGCCTGCTCGAGACCGCCAGGGACGTGACCGGAGCGCACGCCAACCTGGTCTGGGCCCCGCCCGAGGTGATCGTGGCCGCGGGCATCCAGGGCTGGATCGAGCTGCCGGTCTGGGTGCCGCCGGAGGGCGAGGACGCGAGCGTGCACGACATCGACGTCTCCGCGGTCTACGCGACGGGCCTTTCCTGCCGACCGGTCACCGAGACCGTCGCCGACACGTGGCGGTGGCTGCAAGAGGAAAACTGGCAGCCCACACCGCGCCAGGGACGGCCGCAGCACGGCCTGGACCCGGACGTCGAGCGCAGGGTCCTGGCCAGCCTGGCGGGCTAACGGCGCCCGAGCCGCCTCGGCGTGTTCACCTTCTCCGGGGCGACCTTGAGGATCACCCGGCCGTTCGGGCCGATCGGGTTGCGGTAGTCGGTGCCCACGTACTTGCGGGACAGTTCGTCGATGTGCTCGCGCGCCTCGGCTCCCTCCACGGTGCCGACGACCCGGCCGCGCACCTCGGACCAGTCCCACGGGTCCTGATCGGAGTGGATCAGCACGGTGATCCGCGGGTCCCTGCGGATGTTCCTGGCACGCTGGCGCTGCGGCTCGGTGTTCACGAGCAGGTGCTCACCGTCGGTGTCCACCCAAGTGAGCAGCGCCTGCGGCTGGCCATCCGGCATCAGCGTCACCACCGTGGCCAGGTTCTTGCCCTTGGCCAGGCGCACGGTGTCCTCGTCGAGCGGCATCTTCTCTCCCTGCTGGTCAGTGGCCGAACACCGGAACGATCATGCCGCGGGCGATCGTGTGGAAACGGAGGTTGAACCCGGCCACGGCGGGGGAGACGTCCGAGTCGATCCCCAGCTTCCCGGTGTCGAGCGCGTGCACCGCGAAGACGTACCGGTGCGGCGGGTCGCCCGCCGGCGGCGCGGCGCCGCCGAAGTCCTTGGTTCCGTAGTCGTTCCGGACCGAGAACGCACCCTCGGGCAGGCCGGGGCCGCCTTCGCTGCCTGCGCCGGCGGGCAGTTCGGTCACGGACGCCGGTATGTCGACCACCAGCCAGTGCCAGAACCCCGATCCGGTCGGGGCGTCGGGATCGAAGCAGGTCACCGCGAAGCCCTTGGTCTGCTCGGGGAACCCGGACCAGCGCAGCTGAGGCGAGACGTTCTGGCCGCTCATCCCGAACGAGTTGTACACCTGGGCGTCGCCCATCCGCTCGCCATCGCTGATGTCGTTGCTCTCCACGGTGAACGACGGCACCTCGGGGTGGAAGTCGTAAGGCAGCGGGGCGCGTTCGGTCATTGTTCCTCCTCGATGCTCGGCCGGCGTCGGCGATGCCAACGCTACTCATCTGATGCGGCGCAATCGCGTGCAACCCCGAAGCGTGGCGCGACCGCTACGGTGGACCGAGGTATTCGCGCCAGCGAAGGGTCATCACACCCGTGAGGATGCCACGGCGGTCACCGGCGTCGGTGCGGCGCGGGCTGCGGCGCGGGCTGCTCGCCGCGATGCTCGTCGGCGCGACGCTCGTCCCCGGCTACGCCCTGAGTTCCGTGTCGCCGCCGTGTACCGCCGGGCGCTGCGCTCTCCAGGGCGCGGTCCGCTGGACCCGCAGGCTGGCCGGGTCGTGGGTGGCCGAGGGCGGCATCACCGGCACCGTGCCCGCCGCCGGACAGGCGTACGTCTCGGCGGGCCCGCAGGTGGCGGCCGTCGGCTACGGCATGAACGTCTATGCGTTCAGCGTGCGGACGGGGCGGCCGCTCTGGGCCACGCCGCTGACCGGCTTCCCCGCCGGGGCGTCGATCGTCTCGGTCCGGTCCTGGCAGCGCGTGGTGACCGCGGGAGTGGACTTCACCGATGCCCGGAGCGGCCAGACCGCCCGCGAGGAAGTGGTCCTGTCCGGCCAGACGGGCCAGCGACTGCGCGGTTATCCGGCGACGGCCTACGGCGGTGCGGTCGCCGCGGACCACAGCCGCACCGTGATCGTCGGAAACACGGCGGTGACGAGCTACGACAACGCCTCCGGCAAGCGGCAGTGGAGCAGGCCGACCGGGCCGGTGCCGCAGGCGTGGCGCGTGGACGGCGGCAGCCTGCTGGTGACGGTGGCCGCCGGCGGGTACCTCGGCAGCGCGCCGGTGACCGCGCTGCGCCGGATCAGCCTCACGACCGGCTCCGAGCGGCTGATCCGCGCTCCGCACGGCTCGTTCGACGGAACGCTCAGCGCCGCGCTCGACGGCGTGGCGGTGTTCTCGGCCAGCGGGGGGCTCAGCGCGTACAGCGAGGCGACCGGGGGACTGCTGTGGCACCGGGCCGGCGCCGTGGCGCAGGGCGAGGACCTGGTGCGCAAGGTCCTCTACGTATCCGTCGGCTCCGGGGCGGCCGGGCTGACCGGCGTGAACCCGCGCACCGGCGCGGCGGTCAGGGGAACGTCGGTGCCGGCGGCGTCAAGTTTCTACGGGGTCAGGGCCGGGGTGGCACTGGGACTCGACACGGGGTCGGGCGGCGACGCGTGGGGCTACGACGTCGCGGAGCGCAGAGTCGTCTGGACCACGCCGTCGCTGCCGTGGCCGCACTACTTCGTTGACCTGTCCGGGATCGGCGGCAGCGCCGACCCGTCGAGTGCGACGATCCTGCTGGCTGCCTGCGCCGCAGTCGGCTCCCCGGCGAGCGCGGGCACGACCGAGAGCGGCCCGGTGTGCCTGCGGCCGGAACTGGTGGCGATCAGCCGCTGAACCTGGCAGCACAGCCCCGGCTGGCTTACCGCCCGAGGATGGCCGGGCTGGTGAGCGGAGCGCAGAACCTCGACCGGGCCGTGGTCAGCGTGGTGCCGACCGTGCCTCGCACCGATGGGCAGCGGCTCGCGTTCGGGAACCCGGTCCCGACGAGAACCGCCCCTGCGACGCAGGCCAGCGCGACCGGGAAGAACAGCGCGGTGCGCAGCCTGGCCCGGGCCGGCGCGCCGAACCAGCGGCCGAACGACACGAGCCGGTAGCGAATCCGGAGCAAGAACAGTGCCGCTTTAGCGCGAATTTCTTCAATGCGGGGCATTTCCTCGTCATGTGTCAGCCGCGTGAAAATAGAGAATAGAGAGGCGAGACGCGGATCTGATCCGCGCAAGGCATTCTCGATCCTTTCCAGGATCTTGCGCTGGCTGGCGGGAAGGCCCATCGAGACCTCCGATCTGGACCGTGTTTTCCCCCAGCCACAACCTAGCAGGCAGCCGCTGGCGCTGTGGCCCCGACCGGACGCTGTGAGCTAGCCCACAGTCGCTCCGCGTCAGCTCGCCTGGGACCGGCGTGCGCGGTACGCGGCGACGTGCAGCCGGTTCCCGCAGGTCCGGCTGTCGCAGTACCTGCGGGACCGGTTGCGTGACAGGTCAACGAAGACGTCCCGGCACGTTGGCGACGCGCAGCTGCGCACCCGCTGGCTCTCACCGGACACCACGAGCTCGGCGAGGCCCATGGCGAGGTGCGCGGCGATCCGGTCGGCCAGCGGAGCGGTCGGGCGGGACACGTGGATGTGCGGGCCTCGTCCGTCGTGCGCGACGATCTGCGGGACCGCCCCCGTCTGCGCGAGCAAGGCGTTCAGCATGCCGATCGCGGTCTCGTCGTCACCGGCCTCGCAGCTCGCCGCGATTGCATCCAGCCGGGCGCGATGCCCTCGCAGCCGTGATACGTCCCTCGGCCCGGCTCGGTCCCCGTGGAAGGCGTAGCGGTCGCCGAACGCCTGGACATCCGTGACGTCGCGCAGGCCCTCGCCGTCCGCGGAGCGGCCGGTGTTGATCAGCTCCGCGCACGCCTCGAGCGCTTCCAGCAGGTCAGCACCAAAACCGCTTTGACTCCTGTCGGAACGCTCTCGTAGGGTTGACATCATGTCAGCACCATACGCGGATACGGTCATTACAGCCAACGACGCAGGAACGTTCGCCGACCGCAGGCCGCTCGAGCTGGCGGTTCTCGGTGCGGCCAGCATTTCTGCATCGGGGGTGCTGATCAAGCTGGCGGACACCGGGCCCGCCACGGCGGCGTTCTACCGCTGCCTGCTCGCGCTTCCGCTGCTGGTCACGCTCGCCGTGCTCGAGCAGCGCAAGCGCGGGCCACGGCCGGCTGCTGCCCGCCGCCGGGCTTTCGTGGCCGGGCTCTGCCTCGCCGTCGACCTGGTGCTGTGGAACCACGCGATCGCCGAGGTCGGGGCCGGCGTCGCAACCGTCCTCGGCAACCTGCAGGTCCTGTTCGTCGCGTTCGCGGCCTGGGCGCTGTTCAAGGAGCGCCCCGAGCGCAAGTTCCTCATCTTCCTGCCGGTCGTCATGGCCGGCGTGGTGCTGGTGTCCGGCATGGTCGGCGGCGACGGGGGCGGCACCCATCCGCTCGCCGGCATCGTGTACGGGCTCGGCACGTCGCTGGCGTACACCGGGTTTCTGCTGATCCTGCGCCGGACCTCGGGCAGCACCCCGCACGTGGTCGGACCGCTCGCCGAGGCGACCACCGGCGCCGCGGCCGGCGCGCTGCTGCTCGGGCTCGTCTTCGGCGGGCTGCAGGTGCGGATCGGCTGGCCCTCGTTCGGCTGGCTGCTGCTGCTGGCGCTGCTGAGCCAGACGCTGGGCTGGCTGCTGATCACCTCGTCGCTGCCCAGGCTGCCGGCCGCGATCTCGTCGCTGACCCTGCTGCTGCAGCCGGCCGCCGCGATGCTGCTGGCGTTCGGAGTGCTCGGCGAGCGGCCGACCCTGATCCAGATCGCCGGCGCGGTCGTTGTCTGCACCGGAGTGGTCACGATCAGCCTGACCACATCGCAGCAGCGCCCGGCGCCGCCCCGGCCTCCCCAGCCGCTCCGCCCGGCCGAGGCGACGGCCGTGGCCTGCACCCCGGTTGCCACCGCGGATCCCGGGTAAGGCCCACCGAGTCGGCCATGACCGGCGTCGAGAGGAGGCGTCATGGCTACGGCCAGGCAGAAGGCAGCAGCCCGGCAGAACATCGTCAAGGCCCGGCAAGCCCAGTCGGCACGGGCCAGGGGCAAGGATGTGCCGCACAGCGACGAGGGCCTGATCCTGGCGGCAGCCAAGCGTTACGACGTCGAGGTCTCCGAATCCAGCTGGCGCGACCTGGCCCATGGCGGCGACGACAGGAAGTAGGTCGGCAGGCCGGTCGGCCTACTGGTGGTAGTCGGCCAGGAACCGGGCCAGCCGCCCGATGGCGTCGTCGAGCACCTCGACCGGCGCGAGGAACACCAGCCGCAGGTGATCGGTGGTGGGCAGGTTGAAGCCGGTGCCGTGGGACAGCAGCAGGTACTGCTGCTCGAGCAGGTCGATGACCATCCGCTCGTCGTCAGCGATCTTGTGCACGTCCGGGTCGAGCCGCGGGAACAGGTAGAGTGCCCCGGCCGGCTTGACGCAGTCCACGCCCGGGATCGCGCTCACCGCCGCCCAGGCGTGGTCGCGCTGATCGCGCAGCCGCCCGCCGGGCTGCAGCAGCGGCTCGATGCTCTGCTTGCCTCCGAGCGCGGGCACGATCGCGTACTGCGCCGGGACGTTGGGGCACAGCCGCATGTTGGCGAGCAGTTCCAGGCCTTCGAGGTACTCGGTGGCCTCGTCGCGCGGGCCGGAGACGACCAGCCACCCGGACCGGAATCCGGCCAGCCGGTAGGTCTTGGACAGCCCGCCGAGCGTCAGCACCAGCAGGTCGGGGGCGAGCGCGGCCGCGCACTCGTGCACCGCGCCGGAGTAGAGGATCTGGTCGTAGATCTCGTCGGTGAGCACCAGCAGCCGGTGCCGCCTGGCCAGGTCCAGCAGCCCGAGCAGCGTGTCCGGAGAGTACACCGCGCCGGTGGGGTTGTTCGGGTTGATGATCACCAGGGCCCGGGTCCGCGGGGTGATCTGCTCGGCGACGTGGCCGAGATCCGGCGCCCAGCCCTCCTGCTCGTCGCAGCGGTAGTGCACGGCCCGGCCACCGCACAGCCCGACCGCGGCCGTCCACAGCGGGTAGTCCGGGCTCGGGATCAGCACCTCGTCGCCCGTGTCGAGCAGCCCCTGCAGCGCGATCACGATCAGCTCGGACACGCCGTTGCCGAGGAACACGTCGTCAGGGCCAACCCCGGCGACGCCCTTGCGCTCGAACGACTCGGCCACGGCCAGCCGCGCGGGATGGATCCCCCTGGCGTCGCTGTACCCCTGGGCGTCGCGGATGCTGTGCACCACGTCGCGCAGCACCGACTCGGGGGCGTTGAGGCCGAACGGCGCCGGGTTGCCGAGGTTGAGCTTGAGGATCCGGTGGCCGTCGGCCTCTAGCTGCCGGGCCCGGCGCAGCACCGGCCCGCGGATGTCGTAGCGAACGTCTCGAAGCCTGCTGGCCTGCGGCACCATCGCCCCGCACCTTTCCTTGTCTCAGGGCCGTCGCGGGTGTCATTGGCCGCACGCGTTTGCAACGCTGCCCGGAAGACTACTTAACGGTGCTGCCGACCGTACCGCAACCTGATTGCCGAGCCGGCGCGCCGGGTGGATACCCCTGTGTTGCCTTGATCACACTCTGTTAAGGAGCCGTAACGCAACGCGCGGAGGGCCCGGGCGGGATGCTGGCATCGAGCCGGGGCGTGACAGCATGTACCGCCGCGACGTCGGCTGAAGTTCGGGGTTATCGTTGGGCCGACCCGGCCCAAGGAGCGCACCATGCCCGATCCCACCACCGCCACCGGCGTTGCCTACCGGGCAGCGCTCGAGGTCATCGCAGCCTCCGAGCCCGACGTGGCCGACGCCATCGCCGGAGAGCTCGCGTCCCAGCGGCGCCAGCTCAAGCTGATCGCCTCGGAAAACTACGCCTCACCCGCCGTGCTCCTGGCCATGGGCAACTGGCTGTCGGACAAGTACGCGGAGGGCACACCCGGCCGGCGCATGTACGCGGGGTGCGAGGTGGTCGACCGCGTCGAGGTGCTGGCGGCCGACCACGCCACCGCGCTGTTCGGCGCGGATCACGCCTACGTGCAGCCCCACTCGGGCATCGACGCCAACCTCGTCGCGTACTGGGCCATCCTGGCGCACCGGGTGGAGACCCCGGCGCTGGCAGAGGTCGGCGCGAAGCACGTGAACGACCTGGAGCCCGCGGTCTGGGAGCGGCTCCGCCAGGACCTGCATGACCAGCGGATGATGGGCATGTCGCTGGACGCGGGCGGGCACCTGACGCACGGGTTCCGCCCCAACATCTCGGGCAAGCTGTTCAACCAGGCCAGCTACGGCGTCGACCCGGAATCCGAACTGCTGGACTACGACGCGATCGCCGCGCAGGCGCGCGAGTTCCGGCCGCTGGTGCTCGTCGCCGGGTACTCGGCGTACCCCCGCAACCCCAACTTCGCCACGCTCGCCGAGATCGCCGCCGAGGTCGGGGCGACGTTCATGGTGGACATGGCGCACTTCGCCGGGCTGGTGGCCGGGAAGGTGCTCACCGGGGACCTCAACCCGGTGCGGCACGCCCAGGTGGTGACCTCTACCACGCACAAGTCGCTGCGCGGCCCGCGCGGAGGCCTGGTGCTGTGCACCGAGGAGTACGCGCCCGATGTGGACCGCGGCTGCCCGATGGTGCTCGGCGGCCCGCTGCCGCACGTGATGGCCGCCAAGGCGGTCGCGCTCGCCGAGGCCCGGCGAGACTCGTTCTCCGGTTACGCGGCGCGGATCGTCGAGAACGCGCGCGCACTCGCCGACGGCCTGATGCGCCGCGGCGTGCGGCTGGTCACCGGCGGGACCGACAACCACCTCGTGCTGATGAACGTGGGCGCGAGCTTCGGCCTCACCGGGCGCCAGGCCGAGCAGGCGCTGCTGGACGCGGGCGTGGTCACCAACCGCAACTCGGTGCCCGCCGACCCCAACGGCGCCTGGTACACCTCGGGCGTCCGGCTCGGCACCCCGGCGCTGACCACTCTCGGCTTCAGCCCGGCCGAGCTGGACGAGGTCGCGGACGTGATCGCGACCACGCTGCGCGCCACGACGCCGGCCAGCGCGACCGCCAAGGCCAAGTACGACCTCGATGCCGCGACCGCGGAGGCCGGCCGCGCCCGCTGCGGCGACCTGCTGGCCCGGCACCGGCTGTACCCGGAGATCGAGCTGTAGCGGACCGGCCCGCCGAACGCTTACGAGAACGTCTGTACCGGCAGCTACGTCGGCAGCCCGTAACTGCTCCGTGGACCGCCGCGCCGGTCCAGGTCATGAACACGCCGCGTCGGGTAGCGGGGATTCCGGTAATCCGTGTGTACTCTCCGTCAAAGATCATTACTCTGCGTCACCACGCTTCCCGCGACCGTGACGAGGTCTTCGAAGGGACCAGGAGTTTGCACCCAGATCCGGAATCCGGGCTAACCCGCAGATCTTTCGTGACCGGCAGCACAACGGCAGCCCTGGGAGGGCTCGTGGCTCCATGGGCAGCCGCACGGCCCGCCATTTCCTCGCGCGGGACGGGCAAATGGGGCGGCAATCCCTGGCAGGTGCTGGCGCGCAGCATATCGGGACCGGTCTTGCGGCCGGGTGACCCCGGTTTCGCCGCGCTCGCCCT
>JASHQP010000108.1 GCA_030039095.1 Streptosporangiaceae bacterium | reverse complement strand
CAGCCCCTCGGCGGCTTCTGGATACCGGTCACCCAGGTGGCGGGGCATGCTGTAGCACCCGAAGAAGGCCAGCGGGTCGTCGGCGAGCGGCCCGATCACGGCGATGCTCGCGTCGGGCCGGAGCGGCAGCACGGCCTCGCGGTTGGCCAGCAGCACGACGGATTCCTCGGCCAGCTGGCGGGCCAGGGCCCGGTGGGCCGGCGGATCCAGGTCGATAACCGTACTGATGCCGTCGCGGGCGGGCCAGCCGGGATCGAGCAGGCCAAGCTCGCACTTCTGCCGCAGCACCCGGGCCGCCGCGCGGTCGACCAGCCGTTGCGGCACCTGGCCGGCCCGGACCGCGTCGGCCAGCGCCGCGCCGAAGCATTTCGGATGCGGCAGCTCGACGTCCACGCCCGCGCCGAGGGCGAGCACCGCCGCCTCGGCCGGCGAGCCGGCCACGCCGTGCAGCGTCTCCAGGAACGAGATCGCGTCGTAGTCGGACACCACGACCCCGTCGAACCCGAGTTCGTCACGCAGCGTGCCGGTCAGCAGCGCGGGGTCCGCCGTGGCCGGGATTCCGTCGATGCTCGGGTACGCGGGCATGACGGAGCGTGCGCCTCCCTCACGGATCGCCATCTCGAACGGCGGCAGGATGACGTCGGCCAGTTCCCGTGGCCCGATGTCCACCGGCGCGAGGTTCCGGCCCGCGCGCGAGGCCGAGTAGCCGACGAAGTGCTTCAGGGTGGCGATCACCCCGGCCGACTCCAGGCCCTGCACGTAGGCGGTCCCGACGAGGCCCACCAGGTACGGGTCCTCGCCGATGGTCTCCTCCACCCGCCCCCAGCGCGGATCGCGCGCCACGTCGAGCACCGGGGCGAGCCCTTGGTGCACGCCGACCGCGCGCAGGTCCCGCCCGATCGCCGCGGCCATTTCCCGTACCAGCTCGGGGTCGAACGATGCGCCCCAGGCAAGCGGGGTCGGGAACGCTGTCGCGGTCCAGGCCTCGATCCCGGTCAGGCACTCCTCGTGCGCGATGGCCGGGATGCCGAACCTGCTGGCCGCGACCACCTGGGCCTGCAGCCGCGCCAGCACGCCGGCGCCGGCCGCGGGGCGCAGCGGCACGGTGCCGAATACCCGGGTGAGCTGCCCAACGCCGTGGCTGACGAGCTCGGCGACCGAACCCGGCCCGTCGTCGAGCGCGCCCTGCATCGGCGCGACGCCGCCGCTGTCGCCGTCCGGCCGCAGCCAGATGCCCACGAGCTGTGCTGCCTTCTCGTCCAGGGTCATCCGCGCGATCAGGTCGGCCACGCGCTCGGCGGCGGGCCGCGCCGGGTCCCGCCAGACCTGGTCCCCGGTTTCGGGCAGCGGCCGGCCGGCTGGTGCGTGCGTTCGGGGGTTCATGATGGCGGTGCCTCGTCTCGGGGGTGGGAACGGCCGGGCGTCAGCCCGAGGCGGTGGACTCCCGCACGATGAGCTCGGTGGTGAGTTCCAGACGCCTGCTGGGCAGGGGCAAAGCCTCGATGAGCGTGCCGAGCATGTCCGCCGCTGCCCAGCCCATCTCGGCGAGCGGCTGCCGCACGGTGGTCAGCGGCGGCGACAGCCACCGGTCGACCGGGAGGTCGTCGAAGCCCACCACGCTCAGGTCCTGCGGGATGCGCAGCCCCCGCTGCCGCGCCGCCTCGTACACGCCGAGGGCCTGCTGGTCGCTGCCTGCGAAGATCGCGGTCGGCGGGCCGGCCAGGTCGAGCAGCTGTCCGCCGCACACGAAGCCGCCCTCGTGCTGAAAGTCCCCGTGCCGCACCAGCGCGGGATCGAAGCTGAGGCCGGCCCGCTCCAGCGCCGACCGGTAGCCGTCGATTCGCGCCCGGCTGCACAGGGAGCTGGACGGGCCGCCGATCGCGCCGATGCGGCGGTGCCCGCAACCAACGAGGTGATCGGTGGCGGCCATCCCGCCGGCCCAGTTCGTGCAGCCCACGCTGGGCAGGTCGGGCTCGGGGAGGTTCATCGGGTCGACGACCACCAGCGGGATGTCCGCCTCGCGCAGCTCACGCAGCTGCTCCCCGGTCAGCTCCGAGAACACGAGCAGCACGCCGTCGGTGTCGTGGCTGGCGAGCGCGCTGGTCCAGCTGGCCGGCCGGGCGCTGCCGTGGCGCACCGCCGACACCGCGGCGCCCTTGCCGTTGGACGAGCACCACTCCTCCACGCCGCGCAGGATCTCCACCGCCCACGGGCTGTCCAGGCCGTTGAAGACGACGTCGATCAGCCCGGCCCGGCGGCCCGGCCGCAACCCGGGGTGCCGGTAGTTGCGCTGGTCGAGCAGCCGCTCCACCCGCGCCCTGGTGGCCGGCGCAACGTCGGCGCGGCCGTTCACGACCTTCGACACGGTTGGCAGCGACACCCCGGCCTCGGCCGCGATGTCGGCCAGGGTGAGCCGCGATCGCGGGCGGGCGGCCCGCGGTGCGACGCCGCCCCGGGCATGTGCACCAGTACGCGCCACGTGACCATCACCTTCCCGGAGCCCCCCGCCAGCCGTCGGGAGGAAGCTGGCTTTCGAAAATATTCGGTTCGGTTATCGTAGCCGATCCGGCGGCTGGCCGCGAGCGTGCCTGGCCGACGCCTCGCTGTAAAGTCCCATGAAGATAGGCCAGAACGCGACGCCGGCCGCCCGGTCGCCGGAACCAGTGATGATCAAGAAAAGGGCGGCAGGACCGGTCTTGACGGTTTACACAGCGCTTTTTAAGATGACGGCACGTCGAAACTTTTCTGTGATGTATCGGCCGGTCTGCCGGAACGAGCCGAAGCCCGGGCCACGGCTGGCACCCCGGTGCCGGCCAGCGCTCAGCAGCACGCCCACGGAAAGGAAGCTCGATGGCCTACCTGGGCCGACGCATCGGCTTCTATCTGGTCACGGCGTGGGCCGCGATCACGATGAACTTCTTCATCCCGCGGCTGATGCCCGGCAACCCGGTGCAGATACTCATTTCACGGCTGTCCAGCAACGGCGAACTCACCCCGCGGATGGTTCACGACCTCACGGTCGCGTTCGGCCTGAACACCAGGACCGGCCTGCTGGGCCAGTACGGCCAGTACTGGGTCCAGCTCTTCCACGGCAACCTGGGGACCTCCGTCACCTATTACCCGTCGACCGTCGCCCAGGTGGTCTCCACCGCGCTGCCCTGGACCGTGATCCTTATCGGCACGGCGACCGTCATCGCCTACATCATCGGGACGGTCATCGGCACCCTTTCCGCGTGGCGGCGCGGCTCGGTGCTGGACGGCGCGCTTCCGGTTACCACGTTCCTCTACGCGATGCCGCTGTTCTGGCTGGCCCTGGTCGCGATCGAGCTCTTCGGGGTCAAGCTGCACTGGTTCCCGACGTCCGGTGGCGAGACACAGGGCATCCCGATCGCGTTCACCGGGCAGTTCCTCTCCAGCGCCGTGGACCACTCGATCCTGCCCGCCGCCGTCATCGTGGTCACGTTGCTGGCCAGCCCGCTGCTGGGCATGCGCAACATGATGGTGACCACGCTCAATCAGGACTACGTGCTCGTGGCGCAGGCCAAGGGGCTGTCGCAGCGCCGGGTGATGGTCATGTACGCGGCACGCAACGCGATCCTGCCGACGATCGCGAACTTCGCCCTGTCCCTGGGCTTCGTCGTGTCGGGCGCGCTCCTCGTCGAGATCGTGTTCTCCTACCCGGGCATCGGCTACATCCTGCTCGAGGCCGTCAGCAACGAGGACTACCCGCTGATGCAGGCCATCTTCCTGATCATCACGCTGACGGTGCTCCTCGCCAACCTGCTGGCTGACCTGGTGTACGTCGTGCTCGATCCCCGCTCCCGCCAGGAGGCGTGATGGCGACACCGTATGGCGGGACGCCACCTGCCGCGGACGCCGGTGAGCTCGCGCCCGTCGCCACACAGGCCGTCCATCTTCGCAGGCACTGGGGCCGCTACCCGTTCAAGGTGGTCGCGGGATTCGGCTTGCTCGCCTTCTTCGTTCTCCTGGCGATCATCGGGCCGTTCGTCGCGCCCTACGATCCGACCGCGATCGGGCCCGACGTGCTGGCGGCGCCGTCGGCCGCGCACCTGCTCGGCACCACGAACACCGGCCAGGACGTGCTGTCGCAGCTTCTCGTGGGGGCGCGGGTGACCCTGCTGGTCGGGTTCGGGGCCGGCGCCGTCGCCACCGTGGTATCGGTCATCGTCGGCATCAGCGCCGGGTACTACGCGGGCGCCGGCGGCGAACTGCTGTCGATGCTCACCAACATCTTCCTGATCATCCCGCTGCTGCCGCTGCTCGTGGTGCTGACCGCGTTCCTGCCCGGGGCCGGCTCGCTGATCGTCGCCGTGGTGATCAGCCTTACCGCGTGGGCCTGGGGAGCGAGGGTGCTCCGGGCGCAGACGCTCACCCTGCGCACGTCCGACTTCGTCCAGGCCGCCCGCTCCGCCGGCGAGCGCGGCTGGCGGATCATCCTGTTCGAGATCCTGCCCAACGAACTGGCCATCGTCGCGTCCAGCTTCTTGTTCACGGTGATCACCGCGATCCTCACCGACGCGGGCCTGATCTTCCTCGGACTCGGGGACACCAGCCAGTGGAGCTGGGGAGCGATCTTGTTCTGGGCGCAGAACAACGAGGCGCTGGGCACCGGGGCATGGTGGTGGTTCGTTCCCCCCGGCCTGTGCATCGCCCTGACCGGGACATCCCTTGCGCTGATCAACTTCGGCATCGACGAGCTCATCAACCCGAGCCTGCGCACGGCCGGGCTCGGCCGTGCGGCCGGCCGGGCCATGACCACCGGGCAGGGCCTCACCCCGGTGCGCCGGGCCGAGCGCGCGGAACTGACGGCGCCCGGGGGAGCTCAGCGATGACCGCCACGCAGCCCGGCACGGGCGGCGCGAGGTCTCCAGTCCTGGAGATCAGCGGGCTGTGCGTCGAGTACGGCCCGGAGCACCACGCCGTGCGGGCGGTGGTCGACGTCGACCTGGTGCTGCACCGGGGCGAGGTCGTCGGGCTGGCCGGGGAGAGCGGAAGCGGCAAGTCAACGCTCGCGTACGCCGCCACCAGGCTGCTGCGGCCCCCCGGGGTCATCACCGGCGGCAGCGTCCTGTTCCATCCCGACCGTGACCGGCCGGAGCTGACCATCGACCTGCTCGACGCCGGCATCACCGAACTCCGCCATCTGCGGTGGCGGGAGCTGGCCATCGTGCTCCAGTCGGCGATGAACGCGCTCAACCCCGTGCTCACCGTCCAGACGCAGCTGGGCGACACCCTGGCCGCGCACCTCCCCGGATCCAGCCGGGCGAGCCGGCGGGAGCGGTCCGCCGAGCTGCTCCAACTGGTGGGCATCAGCCCGGACCGCCTGCACAGCTACCCGCACGAGCTGTCCGGCGGCATGAAGCAGCGGGTGATGATCGCCATGGCGCTGGCGCTCGAACCGCAGGTAGTGATCATGGACGAGCCCACGACCGCGCTCGACGTGGTCACCCAGCGGGAGATCCTGGAACAGGTCATCGAGCTGCGGGACCGGCTGGGCTTCTCGGTGCTGTTCATCACGCACGACCTGTCGCTGCTGCTGGAGCTCGCCGACACGATCGCGGTCATGTACGCCGGCCGGGTGATGGAGCGCGCCCCGGCACGACGGCTGCGCTCGGCCCCGCGCCATCCGTACAGCGCTGGCCTGCTCGCGTCGTTCCCTTCGCTGCACGGCGAGCGCCGCCTCATGACCGGGATACCCGGCTCGCCGCCGAACCTGGGCGACCCCCCGGCGGGCTGCCCGTTCCATCCCCGGTGCGATTTTGCCGAGCCGCGGTGCCGGCAGGTCATGCCGCCGCTGGCACCCCCGCCGCCCCCCTTCACCGTTCCCCCTTCCCGGTTCCCCCTGGCCGGCGACCGCCTGGTGGCGTGCTGGCTGCAGGACGGGCGGAGTGACCGCCCCGGCGTGATCTCCAGCCCGGAGCCGGCAACCCGGCCGGCCGGAGCCGTCCCCACCGGCCACGGACCGGTGCAGCCATGAACGGCCGCGGCGAGCTTCCGCCCGATGGCCCGGCGCTGAACGGCGAACGGCCGGCGGGCGCGGGCGTTCTGGTGGCCCGCGACCTCACCAAGCACTTCAGGGTCCGCGAGCGCGGCTTGCGCGGATCGTACGGGCCGCGGCGCGTGGTGCACGCCGCCGAGGACATCAGCCTGGAGCTGCGGGCGGGCCGCGTGAGCGCGGTGGTCGGCGAGAGCGGCTCGGGCAAGACGACCCTGGCCCAGATGCTCGCCTGGCTGATCCGGCCCACCTCCGGCGAGATCTTGCTCGACGGCCAGCGGGTCACCCGGCG
The DNA here is from genome assembly GCA_030039095.1 of Streptosporangiaceae bacterium. The sequence goes on along the minus strand of JASHQP010000108.1, from coordinate 1,079 downwards.
CTCGCTGCGCGCCTACCGCCACCGGGTGCAGATCGTGTTCCAGGACCCGTTCGCCTCGCTCAACCCGGTCCATGACGTCCATTACCATCTCGCGCGACCGCTGCGGATCCACCGGCGGGCCCGGGGCCGCGCCGCGGTCGACGAGGCCATCGAGGGCTTGCTGGCCAGGGTCAGGCTGGAGCCGACGGGGCAGTTCGTGCACAAGATGCCGCACGAGCTGTCCGGGGGGCAGCGCCAGCGGGTGGCGATCGCCCGCGCCCTGGCCGCGGGCCCGAGCGTGCTGCTCGCCGACGAGCCGGTGTCCATGCTCGACGTGTCCATCAGGCTCGGCATCCTGAACCTGCTCGGCGACCTGCGCGACACCGAGGGACTGGCGATCCTGTACGTCACCCACGACATCGCCTCGGCCAGGTACTTCGCCGACACCGTGACCGTCATGTACGCGGGGCGGCTGGTGGAGTCCGGTCCGGCCGTCGAGGTGACCGACCGCCCGTCCCACCCCTACACGCAGCTCCTGCTGTCGGCCGCACCCGATCCCGAGCGGGCAGCCCCGGTGATCATCAAGGGCAGCGGCGCGGCGCCCAGCCTGGTGAACCCGCCGGCCGGCTGCCGGTTCCACCCCCGCTGCCCGCTTGCCATGCCGGTCTGCCGCACCCAGCGTCCTCCCGACGTCCCGGTCGGCCCTGGCCACGTGGCGGCCTGCTGGCTCCGCCACCCAGAACACGCCGCCGCGACTGCCCTGCCATCCGCCGGCCTTCCGCCGGCCTGAATCCGTGGAGTGCCTCGTGAACTACAGAACCAAGATGGCCGCCGCGCTGTGCGCGATGTCCCTGCTCGGGATCGGAGTGGCCGCCTGCTCGTCGTCGGCGACATCGTCGCCGCCGACGTCGTCGTCCAGCGCCACGCTGACCCTGGAAAGCAGCCCGTCGGGCCCGATCACCAGGGATTTCAATCCGTTCTCCCCCACCAGCGCGGCCAACATCCTCGGCAGCACGGCCATGATCTACGAGCCGCTGCTGCAGTTCAACCTGCTGAAGCCGGGCACGACGTACCCGTGGCTGGCCACGTCCTACGCGTGG
>JASHQP010000107.1 GCA_030039095.1 Streptosporangiaceae bacterium | reverse complement strand
GGTGCACTGGGCGGGATGCAGCCGCCGATGCGGCCTGCCCGCCGACGCCACCGCGGTGGTCGCGACGTCCGATGGCCGCCTGGTGTGCGACGACGGCACGGCGCTGACCGCGCGGGCGAGGCCGGCATGACAACCGGGTACGAACACGACGGCGCTGGCCGCGCGGGCGAGGCCGGCATGACAACCGGGTACGAACGCGACGGCGCCGCGATCTACCGGCAGTCCTTTGCGACCATCCGCCGGGAGGCCGACCTGTCAGGGGTCCCCGCGAACCTGGAGCGCGTGGTCGTGCGCATGATCCACGCCTGCGGCATGACCGATCTGGTCGCCGACCTTGCCTGGTCGGCCGGTTTCGCCGAGCGGGCCGAGGCCGCGCTCACGGCCGGGGCGCCGGTGCTCTGCGACTCGTCCATGGTGGCCGCGGGCATCACCCGGTCACGGCTGCCCGCGGCCAACGAGGTGCTGTGCACGCTGCGCGACCCGCGCACTCCGGGGCTTGCCGTGGAACTGGGCACAACCAGGACGGCGGCGGCGGCGGAACTATGGCGCGACCGCCTGGACGGCGCGCTGGTCGCCATCGGCAACGCGCCCACCGCGCTGTTTCACCTGCTGGACATCGTTGCGGCCGGGGCACCGAGGCCCGCCGCGGTGATCGGCGTGCCGGTCGGGTTCGTCGGCGCCGCCGAGTCCAAGGCCGCCCTGGCCGGCAACGCGCTGGGCCTGGAGTTCCTGACGCTGCACGGCCGGCGCGGCGGGTCGGCGATCGCGTCGTCGGCCGTGAACGCGCTGGCGAGCAGGGCGGAGTGACCGCGATGGCACCGGGCAGGCTGTACGGCGTCGGGGTCGGCCCCGGCGACCCCGACCTGGTGACGGTGCGGGCCGCCCGCCTGATCGCGGAGGCCGACGTCGTCGCTTACCACTGCGCCCGGCACGGCCACAGCGTCGCGCGCGCGGCGGCCGAACCGTACCTGCGCCCCGGCCAGACCGAGGAAGTCCTGCGCTACCCGGTGACCACGGAGGACACCGACCACCCTGGCGGCTACGCGGGCGCACTGGCCGACTTTTACACCGAAGCAGCCATGCGCCTCGCCGCACACCTTGACGAGGGACGCATCGTGGTCGTGCTGTGCGAAGGGGATCCGGGCCTCTACGGGTCGTACCAGCATCTCCACGTCCGCCTGGCGGGCCGGTTCGCCGCGCAGATCGTGCCCGGGGTCTCGTCGGTGTCCGCGGCTGCCGCGGCCGTCGGCGAGCCGCTGGTCCAGCACGACGAGTCGCTCACCGTCCTGCCCGGCACGCTGCCGCCCGAACTGCTGCGCGCCCGGCTGGCTGCGGCGGACGGCGACGCGGTGGCGATCCTCAAGCTCGGGCGCACGTTCGACAAGGTCCGCGAGGCCCTGGCGGACACCGGCCTGCTGGACCGGGCGCGCTATGCGGAACGGGCTGGGACCGACGCGCAGCGCGTGGCGCCGCTCGCCGACGTGGACTCCGCCACCGTGCCGTACATGTCGCTGGCGCTGGTGCCCGGAGGGGGCCAGCGGCGCGATACGGCGCCCGGTGTGACGGTCGTCGGGCTCGGCCCTGGTGACCCGGCCTGGCTGACGCCCGAGTCGGCGGCGGCGATCGCCGCCGCCACCGACCTGGTTGGCTACCGGGCCTACCTGGCACGGGTGCCGAACCGGCCGGGGCAGCACCGCCATGCCTCCGGAAACACCGTCGAGTCCGACCGGGCCGCGCTCGCGCTCGGCCTGGCGGCGAAGGGCGGCCGGGTCGCGGTGATCTCCTCCGGCGACCCCGGCGTGTTCGCGATGGCGTCGGCGGTGCTCGAGCAGGCAGCGTCGGACCCGGGACGGTGGGCGGATGTCGGCATCGAGATCCTGCCCGGCGTCACCGCGGCCCAGGCGGTGGCCAGCCGGGTGGGCGCGCCGCTCGGCCACGACTACTGCGTGATCAGCCTGTCCGACCGGCTGAAGCCGTGGCGGGTCATCGCCGACCGGGTGGCCGCGGCGGCAGCCGCCGACCTGGTGCTGGCCCTGTACAACCCGGCGTCCCGCACCCGCACCTGGCAGGTCGGGGCCGTCCGCGGCCTGGTGCTGCGGCACCGCGCGCCGGACACCCCGGTCGTCGTCGGGCGCAACGTCGGCCGGCCCGGCGAGGAGCTGAGCGTCACCACGCTCGCCGGTCTCGACGCCGCGGACGTCGACATGAACACGCTGCTGATCATCGGGTCTTCGACGACCCGGGTGCTCGAGCAGGGCGGCCGGCCCGCCGTGTTCACTCCCCGGCACTACCAGCCGGAGCGGCCGGCCGGGGAACCCGCGCAAGAACCCAGCGGACCGCGTCGCTGACGGTGGTCACGGACCCGGCGGCCGCGGCTGCCGGGCGGGCGACCATGACCACCGGGATGCCCAGGTCCCTGGCGGCGCCGAGCTTGCCCTCGGTCAGCGGGCCGCCGCTGTTCTTGGTGACCAGGATGTCGATGTCATGCCTGCGCATGAGCACGCGCTCGGCGTCCCGCTCGTACGGCCCCCGGGCCAGCAGCACCTCGGAGCGCGCGGGCAGCGGGGCGTCCGGCGGGTCGACGCAGCGGATCAGGAACCACAGGTCCAGCGCGGCGAACGCGGCCAGGCCCTGGCGGCCGGTGGTCAGGAAGACCCGGCTGCCGAGTTCCGGCAGCAGCAGCGCGGCCTCGTCGAGTGACCCGGCGTCGTGCCAGTCGTCGCCGTCCCCCGGGGACCAGGCGGGGCGGGCCAGGCGCAGCAGCGGCAGGCCGGCGCGCGCGCACGCGTCGACCGCGTGCGCGCTGATCGTCTCCGCGAACGGGTGGGTCGCGTCGACGACCGCGCCGATGTCCTCGGCCACGGCGTAGGCGGCCAGGCCGTCCGCGCCGCCGAAGCCGCCCACCCGGACCTCGCCGGCGGGCAGGGCGGGGTTGCTCACCCGCCCGGCCAGCGAGCTGATCACCCGTATGTCCGCCTCGAGGACAAGCTCGGCGGCCAGCGCCCTGGCCTCGGATGTCCCGCCGAGCACGAGCACGGTCGTCGCCATTACCGGCCGATGTCCTCGTTCCAGATATCCGGGTGAGCGTCGATGAACTCGCGCATCAGCGCGGCGCACTCCTCGGAATCGAGGTTGACCACCTCGACGCCGTGCGCCCGGAGAGTGTCCTCCGCGCCCATGAACGTGCGGTTCTCGCCCAGCACGACCCGCGGGATTCCGTAGAGCAGGATCGAGCCGGTGCACATATGGCACGGCGACAGCGTGGTGTACATCGTCGCCCGCGCGTAGACGGAGCCGCGCAGGCGGCCCGCGTTCTCCAGGCAGTCTGTCTCGCCGTGCCGGATCACGCTGCCCATCTGAACGCGGCGGTTGCGCCCGGTCGCGACGATCTCGCCGTCGACGGCCAGCGCGGCCCCGATGGGAACCCCGCCCTCGGCCAGCCCGGTCCGTGCTTCCTCGATCGCCGCCTCGAGGAACCGGCGGTCGGCGTCTCGCTCAGTCACCGTGACATGGTAAATCGCCGAGCGCGGCGATGGCTCGCCGCGCGTAACCAGGGCTCAGTATTCGACCCGCTTGTAGTAACGCCGGGTGGTGAGCGGGTGGCCGGTGATCTGTTCCAGATGGGCGTCCACGCGCTCGAGCACGGTCGCCAGCACGACCGGGGAGATCAGCGCCCGCACCTGTTCGCTGATGCCGGGCAGTTGGTAGCCGGCGGAGTCGATCACGGTCAGCACGCCACCGTAGCGCGGCACGAACGCTTCGACCCGCTCGGCCAGCGGCCTGGCGGCGTCCTCCCCCTCGAGCAGCAGCACGCTGACGCCGTCCTCGATCAGTTCCAGGGTGCCGTGGAAGAAGTCGGCCGCGTGCACCGGGCGGGTGCGGATCCACTGCATCTCTTCCAGGATGCACATGCCGTAGTAGAACGCCTCTGGCCAGGCGGACCCGGCTCCGGTGACGATGTGGTACGGCCGGGCCGCGATCGCCTGTGCGAGCTGCGCAGCCCGCTCCTCCGCGGCCCGCTTGACACCGACGAGCAGCTCCGGCAGCCGCCGGAGCTGCTCGATCGTCGCGTCGTAGCCGTCGAACTCGTCAAGCTGCCGCATGATCGCCAGAGCGATGATGAGCGACTGGAGATAGAAGGATTCGCTCGAGGTGTCGTCGGCCGCTTCGTTGCTGAAGTTGTAATCGGCCTTGCTGGCCAGCGGGGAGTCCGGCCTGCCGGTCAACGTGATCACGCTCGCCCCGGCCTTCTTGGCGTAGTCCAGCACCGTAAGGCTCTCCGCGGTGCTGCCGGACAGCGAGGGGATCACCACGATGGACTGGGGCCCGAGGTGCGCCGAGCCAGTCTGGACGATCTGCGCCGCCCAGTCGGTGAACGCGCCGAACCGTGACCGGGTCTGCAGCAGCCCCGCCGCCGGGTACATGAGGATCCCGGCCCCGCCGGAGCCGAGGAAGAAGATGTTGCGCGCGCCGGCCGCCAGGCGCGCCGCCACCGCTTCGGACAGCCCGTCGGCAAGTCCTACCGCACCAGACTGGATGCGCAGGAAGCGGGCCTCGTCGAAGTTGAGCATCAGTGAGTCCGTTCTCCCAGGCCAGCCTCTGCCGGGTCGAAGCCATGGCCGAACGCGCCGTAGTGGCTGACGGTGCGAGCCGCCAGGGCTGTTCCGGCCTTCAGTGCGTCCAAGGGGGTGTCGTTGCGTATCAGGCCGCTCAGCACGCCTCCGATCAGGGCATCGCCTGCGCCGAGGCTGTCGACCAGGGCGGCGGCCTGCGATCCGACGGCGACGTGAACGCCGTCGACCACCAGCCGCGCGCCACGGGAGCCTTCCGTTACCAGCACCGCGGCCGGCCTTCGCGCCGCTGCCTGGTCCGCGAGCGCGATCGCTGCCTCCGGCGTAAGGTGACCGCCGGAAAAGCAGGCACACCACACGTGATCGATCAGGGCGTCCACGTAACTCCACGGCCGGCTGCCGAAATCGAACGACACATTCGTGCGTTCTGCGATATCGGCAAGCTGCGCCTCGAGCCCGGAGTTGTCGCCCGTGTGGAGGGCGTCGAAGCCGGCGATGTAGGCAAGGTCGTCGGCCGACAGGTCGAACATCGAGACGCCGAGATCGCTGTCAAGGAACTGGCGGTCACCGTCGACCACCTGCACACCGCACCAGGCGGTGCTTCCCGGCAGCACGCGCAGCCTGTCGGTCGCTACTGCCTCAGCGGCGAGCGCATCGATCAGCCGGCGGCCCGCGTCGTCGTCGCCGACGGCGCCAAGGTATGCCGATGCCAGGCCACAGCGACGTGCGGCGACGGAAACGTTGAGAGCGTTCCCACCCGGATACGCCTCGCCGGTCCCTTGGTAGACATCCACCACATTGTCGCCTGCACAGACAAGAGACATCAGTATTGAACTTTGAACATGTATCGCCTCTCGGTCAAGCTGTGTCCTGTGGTGGCCTCGAAATGCTGGGCAATGCGCGAGGTGAGCGCGCCCAGCACGAGCGGTCCTACCTCGGCGCGGTAATCCTTCGGTATACCGGGCAGGGTCAGATCCTCCAGGTCGACCAGCCAAGCCTGACGCGTGTATTTCTGTATGAACGCTCGCGTCCGCTCGGCTATTGCCCGTGACGTGTCTTCGCCGAGGTACAAAATGACCGGGGTCTGCTCCGTGACTACCTCAAAGGCACCATGGAAGAAATCTCCGGCATTGTAGGCGGCTGAGTCGATCCACTGCATTTCCTGCAGATAGCACATGGAGAGCGTACGCGCTATGTCTTCGCTCGGCCCCGCGCCAAGAACGTAGATGATCGGCTGGGAAGCAAGCGCAGCGGCCATCGCGGCGAAGTTCTCGTCCGACTCGGCAACGGCGCTGACGACGGCCTCATGCAGGCCAGCGTAAGCGGCGAGCGCTTCGTCATGCTCGGACTGTGTCTCGTCGCCTGTCGCCAGCAGGACCGAGTGCCCGATCTGGGCAAGGAATATCTGCGTGGGCTCGCTGACGACGTGCTTGCTGCCGTACGTGAAGGCATGGTCAGCGTTGGCCGCCAGCGGGCTCTCCGGATCCCTGGATACCGCGAGCACCGCCCGCACCCCTCGCGATCGGGCCGTCTCGATTGCCTTGATCGTTTCGGGAGTCGTGCCGTTGTGTGAGGTGACGACCACCAGCGAGTCGGGTCCCAGCCGCACGGGCGTGTCGTAGACGAACTCGTTGGAGTTCACCCGGAAGGCGGGTACCGACCTGCCCTTGGCCGCCATGAGGGCGCCAGCGTGCGAACTCGTGAAATGCGAGCCGCCTGCCCCCACGAACCAGAGGTCGCTCAGCCCCTCGCCCACGGCCTCGCTGACCGCCGCTGGAATGCGATTGCGCTCAGCCAGCGCGAGGTCGATGGTTGCGGCCAGATCCTCGGGGAGACTTGCCAGGGCCACGCTCTTACTCCTGTCGTCGGTCGGGGCGGGCATCGTGAAGCGAATGCAGCCGGAGGACCGGAGGGCCGGTTGTCAGGCCCTCCGGTCCGCACGTCTATTTGGTCAGGTACCAGTACTCGGGCGTGATCCAGAAGCCGACGTTCTGTCCCGTCGTTCCTTTCAGGTTGCTCTTGATGGCCGAGAACTGATACGGCTGCAGCGGCAGCCACCAGACCGGGTTGTTGGTGTTCAGGAACTTCTCGTAGGAGTACAGGGCCGAGATGCTCTCGGACTTCTCGGCGTTCATCATGAGGTTGTCCAGCGTCGGGGAGCAGTAGCCGCCGACGTAGGGACCGCCGCACTCGAAGATGACGTTGCCGATCGGGTAGTTGATCGGAACGCCGTACTGCCAGCCACCGAGGTAGGCGTAGACGGACTCCCACGGGCACGACTGGCCCTTCGTGCAGACCGTCCTGGAGAAGGCGACCGAGTCAGGAACCGGGCTCAGCGAGATCGTGATGCCGGCCTTCTTCGCGTCGCCCTGCAGCAGCTGGGCCTCGACCGCCTCCTGGACAACGCCGGTCGGGTACTCGAGGTTGAACGAGAACGGCTGGTCGAGCTTGATTCCGGCGCCGCACTCGGTCGACCCTGTACCAGGCTTTATGCACTTGTCCGTGCCGCCCGGCGTCACGCTCCATCCGTGAGCCTTCAGCACGCTGATGGCTGCGCTGATGCTGAAGGGATAAGCAGCCTGGTTCGCGCTCTGGTCGGCAAGGGGAGTGCCGTTGATCTCCGGCTGTGGCTTGTAATCCGGCACTGCGCCGTAGGTGGGAACGCCGGCATCGCCGAGCGCAGCCTTGACCATTGTGTCCTGGTCGGTTATGTGCTGGACAGCCTCCCGAATGTAAAGCTGCGAGAACAGCGGGCCAGTGGTCGGATTCGTGTAGTTGAAGGTGGCGTAGTTCATTCCTGCCTGAGACCACGGCACGATGGAATACCCCTGGCCCGACACCCGGGACTTCGAGGACAGGTCGTTGAACGGGATGTAGCCGTAGTCGATGTTGCCGCTCAGCAACTCGTTGTACTCGGCCGTGTCACTGGTGAAGTTGAGGAACGTTACCGTCGAGAGCTTCGGCTTGTCCGGTCCCGAGTAGTGCTTGTTGGCGGCCAGAACCACCTGGCTGTTCGGAGCGTAGCTCTGCAGGTGGAACGGGCCATCGACGACCTGCCACAGCGGATTCGAGTTGTAGGTGGACAGCTTGCCCGCCTGGCCGTTGAGGTAAGCGAAGACCGCCCTGGCGCCGGCCGTGGTCTCGTCGTAGTTACCGATCTTGCCGGTGGCCGAGGTCTTGTCCCAGGCGTGCTGCGGCATCGGGAAGAGCAGGCAGAGCTGGTTATAGAACAGCCAGTTCGAGTTATAGGCCTGCTTGAACGTGATGCTGAACGTCGTGGACGAGGTGTACGACACGCTGGCAATGTTGTCCGGCAGATAGCCGGGGACGTAGTTCGCGTAGTTCGATTTGTTTGCCTCGAGCATGTTGATCCAGAACTCGACGTCCCTGGTCGTAATGGGCTGACCGTCGGACCACTTCCAGTTCTTCATCTTGATGGTTACTGTCTTGTTGCCGTTGGAGAACACCGGCGGGTAGGCCAGGCTCATAGATTCGTTGAACGTCATGCCGCCGCTGGTGTTGCCGAACCAGTACAGCGGGCGCCACATCTGCTCGACGAACCAGAAGATCTCCTGCGTGGTGTCGTCGGCGGGCGGGAACATCGGGAAGATGTCTACCGGCTGCGTGCCGGGCAGATAGGCGACCGTCACGTTGCCCCCGCTCTGGGCGCCCCCTGAGCTGCTGGTCGAGCTCGGCGATGAGGAGCTCGAGCACGCTGCGATCAGCGAACCCACCACGACAACGAGCACTCCGAGCTTCGCCCTGACACCAAACCGTCGCGGCATTGTGCCCTCCAGTCTGCGAGACCCTCGTGTGAGAGCGCTTTCACATGTTGAAACCCGATTAGATACCCACCAGCGCGCATGAAGTCAAGAGTTGCCGGGTGAACGTCATGAATCGTTACCTAGCCGTGTAAGGGCCGCGAAGGACACTCGGCAGCTGTTTCAGCAGGTCAGGGGCGTACTGGAATGACCTAGCAGCGGCTGGCGCCACGCTGGCGGCAGAGTCCAACCTGTAACAAACGGCATCTAGCGCCACCCGATGGGGCGGGTGTAACGTGCAAGCGTGAGAGCGCACTCTCAGCCGACTCAGGGGCGGCCGACCATCGAAGACGTCGCAGCGGCTGCCGGCGTCTCACGAGCCACCGCCGCCAGGGCGCTAGGGGGCTATGGCCGCGTGAGCGATGAAACGCGGTCGGTTGTACGGAAACATGCCCAGGCCCTCGGCTACCAGGCGAACCGGCTAGCCCAGGGCATGGTCACCGGCCGCACGCAGACGCTCGGCTTCGTCAGCGCGGACATGGCGGATGCGTTCTTCGGCCAGACCATGCGCGGGTTCACCGATATCGCCCGGGCGCAGGGCTACGACGTGATCATCTCCAACAGCGAAGAAGACCCGAAACTCGAGCGCCGCGCCGTCGAGACGATGCTGCAGCGACGGGTCGACGGTCTCCTCCTCGCGCCCACCCAGCTGGACAACGCCCGGCACCTCGAAGCCATCCAGGCCAGCGGGCTCCCGATCGTGCAAATCGACCGTTCGGCCCGGGGCCTGGCGGCCGACGCGGTACTCATCGACAATGTCGGCGCGGCGAGGGGCGCAGTCAACCACCTCATCGAACGGGGGCACGAACGGATTGGGCTCCTGACCGCCGGGCTGGCCGACGGCGACCCGATCGCGCAACTCGAGGCGGTCGCGATCGACCCCGTGCACGCACAGACTCCGCTTTCTCGCGCGGTGGGTTACCTGAGCGCGATGCGGTCGGCAGGACTGCCGGTCGAGGCAGGCCTGATCGCGAGCGCGATGTCGGCAGCGATCTATGCGGACCGGGCCGAAGCAGCGGTTGCCGGGCTGCTCGCCCAGCCCAATCCCCCGACCGCGATCGTCGCCGTCGACGGCACCCTGACCCTCTGCGCGTTCGAAGCGGTGCAAGACTCCGGGCTCCGCTTCCCGGACGAGTGCACGGTGCTGGGCTTTGATGACCTCGACTGGACGCGCATCGTCCGCCCGCGGGTCACCGTCGTGGCCCAGCCCGCCTACGACATCGGCGCGACCGCAGCCAGGCGGTTGCTGGCCAGGCTCGCGGGCGACACCTCTCCCCCGCAGACCCTGCTGCTCGAGACCAGCCTGGTCGCACGCGAGTCGACCACCTCGGCGACGCCGGCGGCGCGCCGCACGGCATCTGCGAAGGCGCGAACCAGAGCGGTTTCGGCTCCCGCCGGGAGGTAGTTTTCGTGCTCAGCTTCATGGTCCGGCGCTTGCTGCAGGCATTGATCGTCGTCCTGGGCGTCACGCTGATTGCATTCATCCTGCAGAACCTGATTGCATCGGGCCCCGAGCTGGCGCGGGCGATTATTGGGCCGAGGGCCACGAGGCAGCAGGTCAGCACCTTCATCGCGCAGTACGGACTCAACCACCCGATATTCGTGCAGTACCTCCACTATCTCGGCCAGCTCCTGCGCGGCAACCTGGGCTACTCCTACAAGCTGAACGAGCCGGTGCGCCAGATTATCGGTGCCGAGCTTCCCAAGGACGCGTTCATCGTCGGGGTTGCCCTGGTGCTATCCATACTCATCTCGGTGCCGCTCGGGGTCTGGCAGGCGGTCCGCCGGAACAAGATGGCTGACCACGTTGGCACCGTGGTGGCGTTCGTTTTCTACTCCATGCCCAGTTACTGGCTCGCGCTGCTGCTGATCTCGGCCTTCGCCGTCACGTGGCGGCTGCTGCCGGCCGAAGGGTCGCAGGGGACCACGCTCGGCGCCATGCTCACCAACCCCGCTGGCCTGGTGCTGCCGATCCTCGCTCTGATGCTCGTGAACTGCGCCTTGTTCAGCCGCTACATGCGCTCGGCAGCGATCGAGACGCTCGCCCAGGACTACATCCGGACGGCCAAGGCCAAGGGGGCTCCCCGCTTCCGCATCCTGCGAAAGCATCTCCTCCGGAACTCGCTGGTACCGGTGACGACCATGGTGGGCCTGTCCTTGCCCGGGGTCCTCACTGCCGGTGTTGTCATCGAGTTCGTCTTCAATATCCAGGGCGTTGGGCTCAGCTTTTACACCGCCGCCACCACATCGGACTACCCAGTGGAACTCGGTATTACCATCCTCGTTGGCCTTGTTACGGTGCTGGGCAATCTGTTTGCCGATGTCATGTACGCCGTCCTCGATCCGCGGGTGCGATATGACTAATGTGATTCCGGATTTTATCGATAATGCGGACTCACCAGCAGACATCGGAGACAGCCGGGGTCCGACCGCAAGGCCGACGGTCGTCTTGGTGCGCACCCTCTACGAGAACAAGATAGCGCTGGCAGGTGTGGCCGTCGTCTTGCTGGTCACCGCGTTCTGCTTCATCGGGCCGCTGCTCTACCACACCAATCAGACCTCGCCCAATCCCGCGATCCTGAACGAGGCGCCTTCGGCACAGCATCTCCTCGGAACGGACTACGTGGGATTCGACGTCCTGGGCCGGCTCATGGTCGCGGGCCAGAGTTCCATAGAAATCGGTCTCGCCGTCGCCGTCCTCAGCACATCGTTCGGTGTCATATGGGGCGCGATCAGCGGCTTCTGGGGCGGCGTCACCGACGCCGTCCTGATGCGGGTCGTGGACATCGTGCTCGCGATCCCGGCGTTGTTCATATTCATCTACCTGGCGAGCGTGTTCCGGCCGACCATCATTTTGCTCATCATCGTCGTGTCAGCGCTGTCATGGGTCGGGCCAGCCCGGCTGATCCGCGGCGAGACCCTGTCGCTGCGGGTCAGGGAGTATGTCGACGCCGTCCGGGTCATGGGCGGCTCATCGGGCCGCGTCATCATCCGGCACATTGTGCCCAACACGATCTCGACCATCGTGGTGAACGCGACATTCCAGGTGGCGGACGCCATTTTGATCCTCGCAACCCTGAGCTTCCTTGGTTTCGGGCTTCCGCCTCCCGCCGCGACCTGGGGCGGAATGCTGACGAATGGAATGAACTATCTCTACGACGGGTACTGGTGGCAGATTTACCCGGCTGGGCTCATCATCGTGATAACGGTGATCGCCTTCAACTTGATCGGCGATGGCCTTCGCGATGCCCTCGAGGTGCGCCTGCAGTTCCGCTGAGCTACGCGTCTCGCCTGCGGAAGAAGATCACGCCGGCGGCCACCGCTATCGCGGCGTACCCGCACAGGATGGCGAAGCTGGGCCACGGCCCGTACATCGGCGTGTTTCCCGGAGGCAGCGCCCTGGCCATCCACACCTGCCCGCCGGCCAGCGCCGGGATCCACTTGTCGACGTGGTTCTGCCACGACTGCGGCAGGAAGTTGACCAGGATCGTCACCACGAAGAGCAGCGCGACCATGGCGCCGATGCCGCCCGCACTGTGCCGGATGAGCAGCCCCAGGCCGAACGACAGCACACCGCACGCGGTCAGGAACAGCGCCCCGCCGATGACGGCGCGCAGCACGTTCGGGCTCCCGATCGTGGTGGCGATGTGGTCGGAGGACATGATCGCCTGGCCCACGAAGAACGCCGTGAACGCGGTGATCAGGCTCGTGACCAGTGCCACGGCGGCGAAGACGACGCCCTTGGCCGCGATCATCACGCCACGGTGCGGGTTGGTCGTCAGCGTCGTGCGGATCATGCCGGTGGAGTACTCGGCGCTGATGACCAGCACGCCGAGCACGCCGATGATCAGCTGCCCGATGTACAGCCCGGCCAGGCTCTGCCGCGCCGGGTCGAAGGCCGGCCCATGCGGCCCGTGCGCGGCGCCCAGGCACGCCAGTGCCCCGAAACCGACGACCACGACGAACATCGCGAGCAGCGCCCAGTACGTCGACCGGACCGACCGGATCTTGGTGAACTCCGACCGCAGCGCCCCGGCGAACGTGACCCGGCCGGCCGAGCGGGGCAGATCGAGGGCCACGCCGGCCGCGGGTCCCGCGGTTGTTGTTGCCATCTCAGGCCACCTCTCCAGCCAGCGCCGGCTGCTCGGGCACGCCAGCGTGGAACTGCACGCTGGCGGCGGTCAGTTCCATGAACGCCTGCTCCAGGGACGCGTGCACCGGCGCCAGTTCGTGCAGCCGCACCTGGTTGTCGTAGGCCAGGTCACCGACCTGGCCCGGATCGAGCCCCGTGACAACGATCGACCCGTCGCCGCCCTCGCGGACCCCGGCTCCGGCCGCGGTGACCAGCTTCGCCAGCAGGTCCGGCTGCGGCGTGCGGACCCGGACCGTCTGCTGGGAGTTGGCGGCGATGAACTCCTCGACCGTGCAGTCAGCGATGAGCTTCCCGCGGCCGATCACCAGCAGGTGGTCGGCGGTGTTCTCCATCTCCGACATCAGGTGGCTGGAGACGAACACGGTCCGGCCCTCGGCGGCCAGCGCCTTCATGAGGTTGCGGATCCACAGGATGCCTTCGGGGTCCAGCCCGTTGACCGGTTCGTCGAACATGAGGATCTGCGGGTCGCCGAGCAGCGCGGCGGCGATCCCCAGGCGCTGTCCCATGCCGAGCGAGAAGCCCTTGGACCGCTTGCGGGCCACTTCGGCCAGCCCGACCAGGGCGACGACCTCGTCGACCCGTCGCCGGGGCAGGTTGTTGGACTGGGCCAGGCAGAGCAGGTGGTTGTACGCGCTCCGTCCCCCGTGTACGGCCTTCGCGTCGAGCAGCGCACCGACCCGCCGCATGGGCTGGTCCGTCTGCTCGAACGGCCTTCCGCCGATGGTGACCCGGCCAGCCGTCGGCCGGTCAAGACCCAGGATCAGGCGCATGGTCGTGGTCTTCCCGGCACCGTTCGGGCCCAGGAAACCGGTGATCTTGCCCGGTGCCACGCTGAACGTCAGATTGTCAACGGCCAGCGTGTCCCCGTACCGCTTGCTGAGGCCTTCTGCCTCGATCATGTTGATGACGTCCCCTCAGTAGTCGTGCAGCCAGCCAGGCTGGCCAGCGAACCCATTCTCCCGCACAAACGCGATACATCGCGTCATCCGAAAGGCTGATTCGCACCTCCCACTGCGGGGTGATGCGGCGTCACCGGCCGATAGGCGAGAGGGGCATTCTCATCCCCCTCTCTATTGCCGCGTTAGGTGACGTTGAGGCGTTCGAGGGGCTGACCGGTGATTGTGGCAATGATCTCGAAGTCCTTGTCACAGTGCAGGATGGTCAGCCCGGCGAGTTGGGCGGTGGCGGCGATGATCAGATCGGGAATCGAAGGTGCCCGGTGCTGACCGCGATCGGCCAGCAGGGTCAGGACCTCGACAGCGCGGTCCTCGACGGCCGGTGTCTGGTACTCCACCGGCATGGCCGCGAGAGGCGGGTTCTGCAGGCCGGCACGCAAATCCTCGCCTGACCGGGCCGAGTACCCAGCCTCTAGCCGGGTGACCGTGGTGATCCGGACAAGCCCACGCTCGATCCGAGCCGCCCACTGTGCCGCATCAGGGCTCACTGAAAGCCGGACCAGAGCGGACTTGTCGATCAGCCAGTCGGTCACCGCCATGCCTGCGACATGACGCCCGGGTCGTCCAGATCGCAGAACACTTCGGCGAACCGGGCCAGATCCTGCGTGGTCACCGCCGCGCCGGCCGACACGGCGTCCTGCGCCAGCCGGCGCCGGACATACTCGCTGCGTGACAGGCCCAGGCGGCTCGCCCGGGCGTCTACGGCGGCGACCACCTCGTCAGGCACGTCCCGGATCAGCATGTCAGTCATCGGCACCTCCCCGTGATATCCCATGATAGCGTGCTCCCGGCGCCGGCCACATCCGCCGTTCAGGTGGCGGGGCGGCGGAGCAGGTACGTGTCCATGATCCAGCCCTTGCGCGCCCGCGCTTCGCTCCTGGCTGCCCGGATCTGGTCGCCGACCTCGCCCACGGTCCCGGACAGCAGGATCTCGTCCGGGGTCCCGAGGTAGGCACCCCAGTAGATCTCGGTAGCCGGGTCGACGTGGGTGAACGAGCAGGAAGCGTCGAGCATCACGACCACGTCGTCGCAGCCGGCCGGGATGCCCTCGCCGGCCAGCCTGCGGCCGGTCGTGACGTGCAGCGGCCTGCCGACCTGGGTCAGGCTCAGCCGGTGGCTCGCGGCCAGCGCCTGGATGCTGCTGATGCCCGGGATCACCTCGCGGGTGATCTCCATTCCCGAGGCGATGACCTGATCGACGACGGCCAGCGCGGCGTCGTAGAGCGCCGGATCGCCCCAGACCAGCAGCGCGCCGCAGCCGCCGTCGGGCAGTTCGTCCTCGATCACCCGTGCCCAGATCGCGGCGCGTTCACCGCGCCACTGCTCGACCGCCTGCCGGTAGGCCGGCGCGGTGCGGTCGCGTTCCGGCTCCGGGACGTTGACGATCCGGTACGAGCGGTTCTCGATGTAGCGCTCGCAGATCTCCTGCCGCGCCATCATGAGGTCCCTCTTGACGTCGCCCTTGTCGACCACGAAGAAGACGTCGGCCCGGTTGAGCGCCTTGATCGCCTGCACGGTGACCTGCTCGGGGTCGCCCGCGCCGATGCCGATGATCAGGAGCTGCCTCATGGGCATCATGCCTCCGTGCTGCTGCCGGGGCGGATGCCGACGGCGGTGCGGTCGCGCGCTGCCGAGTAGAGATGGCTGTCGGTGAAGCCGCCGTGCGCGAGCACGCGGCCGACGACGATGATCGCGGTGCGGCGGATGCCCGCCTCCGCGACCCGTTCCGCCAGCTCGCCGAGCGGGCAGCGGAGCACGACCTCGTCCGGCCAGGTCGCCCGCGCCACCACCGCCGCCGGGCAGTCCGCGCCGTAGTGCGGCAGGAGCTCGGCGGCGACCTTGCCGGCGTGCTGCACCGCGAGGTGCAGCACCAGGGTGCAGCCGGTGGCGGCGAGGCTGGCGAGCTCCTCGCCGTCGGGCATCGGCGTCGCCCGCGCCGCGGTCCTGGTCAGCACCACGGTCTGGCCCACTCCGGGCAGCGTCAGCTCCTGCCGCAGCGCCGCGGCGGCGGCCGCGAACGCGGGCACCCCGGGAACCACCTGCCACGGAACGCCCGCCGCATCGAGCCGGCGGGCCTGCTCGGCGACCGCGCTGAAGATGGACGGGTCGCCGCTGTGCAGCCGCACCACGTCGTGCCCGGCGGCGTGCGCCGACACCAGCTCGGCGGTGATCACGTCGAGGTCCAGGTCCGCCGTGTTCACCAGGCGCGCGCCGGGGCTGGTTCCGGCGAGCACCTCGGGCGGGACCAGGCTGCCGGCGTACAGCACGACGGGCGCCTCGGCGAGCAGCCGCTGGGCGCGCAGGGTCAGCAGGTCCGGGGCGCCCGGCCCTGCCCCGACGAACCACACGGTCATCCGGTACTCCCGAAGCTCACGACCTGACCGCCCGCCACTGGGTGACGGGCAGGGCTGGCCGCCAGGTGGTGAAGCCGCCCAGCGGAGCCAGGTAGCTGACGTCCAGTTTCACCATCTCCCCTCCGGCGGTGCGCTGCCACCGCTGCAGCACGGCCTCGGACTCCACCGTGACCGCGTGCGCGACGAGCCTGCCGCCACGCCGAAGCACCGTCCAGCACGCCTCGACCACGCCCTCGGCGGTGACGCCGCCACCAATGAATACCGCGTCGGGCCGGGGCAGGCCGGCCAGCGCGCCGGGAGCCGCTCCCCTGATCACCTTCAGGTCCGCCACACCGAGCCGGCTCGCGTTGCGTTCAATGCGGTTGGCACGGTCCGCGCGCGGCTCGACGGCTACGGCGCGGCAGCGGTGATCGGTGCGCATCCACTCGATGCCGATGCTGCCGCTGCCCGCCCCGACGTCCCAGAGGAACTGCCCGGGGCCGGGGGCCAGCGCAGCCAGGGCGAGCGCCCTGATCGCGGCGCGGGTGATCTGGCCGTCGGTTTCGTACGCGGCGTCCGGCAGCCCGGGGACCCGCGGCAGCACGCTGCCCGGGGCGTCCGGCTCGCAGGCCAGCGCGGCGACGCACAGGTCGGCGAACGGGCCAGGGTCGAGGGCGCCCGCCGGGTAAGGGCCGCGGGC
>JASHQP010000106.1 GCA_030039095.1 Streptosporangiaceae bacterium | reverse complement strand
GGCGGGGGCGGTGCCGGCGGGGGCGGTGCCGGCGCCGCGGCTCCGCTCGTCGACTGGCTCCCTGTCGCGCGGATGTGGCGCGTCAGCCTCGCCTACCTCATGTTCGCCACCGGGTACATCGCCTACATCACGTTCCTGTCGGCCTACCTGGCAGCGCACCACGCGAGCGTCGCCCAGGTGGCCGTCACCTGGGCCGCGCTCGGCGTCGCCGCGATTGCCGAGCCCGCGCTGTGGAATCGGCCGCTGCACGCCTGGCCCGGTGCCAGGGCCCTGGCCGCGGCGCTGGCCGTGCTGAGCGCCGCCGCGGCGATCGCCATCGTCAGTGCGGCTTCTGCCGTCGTCATCGTCTCGGCGATCGGCTACGGCGTCAGCTTCCTCGTTGTCCCGGCGGCCGTCACCAGGCTGATCCACGCGGCCGTTCCCCGCCACGACTGGACCGCGGCGCTGGCCGCCTTCACGGTGGTGTTCGCGGTCGGCCAGATGGTCGGCCCGTACCTGGCCGGGTTGCTGGCCGACAGCTATGGCGCCGGTGCCACGCTGGTCTGGACCGCCGCGCTTTGCGCCGCGGGCTCCGCGGCGAGCCTGACCGTGCGGCCGCCGCGCCGGTAGGGCCGGTCAAGCCGCCGCCGGAGGAATGTTGGCGTTGAGGTGGAACACGTTTTCCGGGTCGTAGGTGGCCTTGATGCCGGCCAGCCGGTCGTACTTGGCCGCGCCGTAGCTGTTGCGGACCCGGTCCTGGGAGTATTCGCTGGCCCCGTTCACGTAGCCGTCGCCGCTGCCGATGGCGTGCGGGCGCAGCGCCTCCCAGAATCCGCGGACCCAGTGGCGTTCGGACTCCAGCAGATCCGCGTCGGGCGCGAGCCCGATGATGAACGTGCCGTACCGCGGCGAGCGGCCGCCGCCGAACGCGGTCTCATCGTCGCCGACGTTGCTGTACGCGCCGTCGAGCCGGTAGAACATGGCACCCGACATGGGCGAGTTCTTCCTGGGCACGTGCTCGGTGATGACGTCGATGACCTCATCGGTCAGGTTCTCTATGTAGGTGCCCTTTTCGTAGGCGTGCAGGCCCCACGCGTTGGCCTCGTCCAGCAGTTGCTGCAGAACGGTGTAGCGCATCGGGGCGATCAGGTCGAACAGCGGCGGAACGGCCCGCCGGATCCGGCTGACCAGCCGGTCGTGCTCGGGCGTGGTCCCGAAGCCGGTCAGCAGCAGCACGTAACCCGGCGCGAGGTGGTGCCGCTGCGGCACGAATGGCGCCGGCGGAGCGTTCACCGCGGCGATCACGGCGTTGATGCCCGGCGGCATCTCCGCGGTGATGTCGCTGGCCAGCCGCAGCGCTTCCGGACCCTGGTCGAGGCCCCAGAAGAACATGCCGACCTGCACGATCGGGTCGATCTCGTGCAGCCGGAACTCGAACGACGTGACCACGCCGAAGTTGCCCCCGCCTCCGCGGATGGCCCAGAACAGGTCGGGATCGGTGTCGGCGGACGCCTGCCGCAGATGGCCATCGGCGGTGGCCACCTCGGCGGCGTCCAGGTTGTCGATGCTCAGCCCGAACTCGCGGCTCAGCCAGCCCATGCCGCCGCCCAGGGTGAGCCCGCCGACGCCGGTGTGGCTGATCAGCCCGGCCGGGACGGCCAGACCGTGGTCCGTGGTCGCCGCGTCCATGTCGGCGAGCAGGGCGCCTCCGCCGACCCTCGCCCGCTTCGCCGCCGGGTCCACGGCGACGGAGTTCAGCAGGCTCAAGTCGATCATCAGGCCGTCGTCGCACACCGCCGTGCCCGCGGTGTTGTGTGCGCCGCCGCGCACCGACATCTCCATGCCGTGCTGCTGCGCGTGGCCGATCGCCGCGGCCACGTCGGCGGCTGACGCGCAGCGGGCGATGGCGGCGGGGCGGCGCTCGATGCCCGCGTTCCACACCCGGCGCCTGTCATCAAATCCCGCGTCGTCCGGCGTGAGAACCGGCCCGTCCATCACGGTCCGAAGTGCGCTTATGCTACGGCTGGCGGCCTGCTTCATTGGTGATCTCCCCCCGTGGACTGCCTGAGTCGAGATGACCAGCCGTACGTGCAGTGGGGCTGCCCGGCGTGCGGAGACCATGTGAAGATGCGGGCAATCCGCGCTGGCGAAGCGGGTGGTGCGCCCCGCGCATGAGTACCTCACCACGCGGGCGGCGGCGCCGGTCTCGTTACCGGGGCCGGCCCGCGGGTAGTGAGACGGCATGGAGACGGGACGGGGAGTCCTGGCCGAGACGACCGAGAATCCGGCTGGCATCGCCGATGCGGAGCAGCATGCTCGCGAGGAAATCGCAGGGATCCGGGCCCGCGCCGGCGCCCGGGCAGCCAACTGGGGGCGACCGCTCGCGGTGGCAGCGGGCATAGTGGTGTCGGGCTGGCTGATCCGGCGCTGGCTCCGCCGGCGCTGACCGGATCTCGCGGCGAGGAGGCAGGGTGGCGGAAAAGACGAAAAGGGCCGACCTGCCCGGGTGGCTGGATCCCGAGCTGGCCACGCTTACCCGAGACCGGTTCTCGGACCCGGCGTGGATCTTCGAGCGCAAGCTCGACGGCGAGCGCTGCCTCGCCTACGTGGCGGGCGGCGGCGAGGTCAGTCTGATGACGCGCAACCAGCACCAGATCACCAGCACCTTCCCGGAGGTTGCCGACGCGCTGGCCGCGCAGGCCACGCAGGAGTGCGTGGTCGACGGCGAGATCGTTGCCTTCGACGGCAGCCAGACCAGGTTCGAGCGGCTGCAGCAGCGGCTCGGCCAGGCCAGGCCGGGCAAGGACCTGCTCGCCAAGGTGCCGGTGTACTACTACATATTCGACGTCCTGCACGCCGGTGGGCGGGACGTGCGCCCGCTGCCGCTCACCGAACGCAAGCAGATCCTGCGCGCCACGCTGGCGTTCTCCGGCCCGCTCCGGTTCACCGAGCACCGCGACACCGAGGGCGAGGCCTTCTACCGGGAGGCCTGCCGCGACGGCTGGGAAGGCCTCATCGCCAAGCGTGCCGACGCCCCCTACCGCAGCGGGCGGACGAAGGACTGGCTGAAGTTCAAGTGCGAGAGCGGCCAGGAGTTCGTCATCGGCGGGTTCACCGACCCGAAGGGCTCGCGGTCCGGGTTCGGCGCGCTCCTGCTCGGCTACTACGACCCCGACGGCAAGCTCGTCTACGCGGGCAAGGTCGGGACCGGCTTCAACGAGAGGCTGCTGCGCAGCCTGCACGAGTCCATGGTCAGGCTGGAACGCGCCACGCCACCGTTCGGCGCGGGCCCGGTGCCGCGCCCGCGCGGCATTCACTGGGTGGAGCCGAAGCTGGTCGGGGAGGTGGGCTTCTCCGAGTGGACCGATGCCGGCGAGCTGCGCCATCCCAGGTTCCAGGGACTGCGCGACGACAAGGACCCGGCAGAGGTGGTCCGGGAGGTTCCATCCAGCGGAGACGAGACGTGACCGCCCGGCGAGCCGAGGCCATAAAGGTCTCGGGCATCACGGTCGAGCTGTCCAACACCGGCAAGACGCTCTTTCCCGACGACCACGTCACCAAGGGCGACCTGGTGGGCTACTACCGGGACATAGCCGCACGTATGCTGCCCTACCTGCGCGATCGCCCGCTGAGCATGGAGCGCTACCCGGACGGCATCACGGGCGAGCGCATCGTGCAGAAGAACGTCCCGCGCTACTTCCCCGACTGGATCTCCAGGACGCGGGTGAAGAAGCAGGGCGGCACGCTGGTCCAGGTGATCTGCGACAAGCCGGCCACGCTGGTGTACCTGGCCAACCAGGCGTGCATCGAGATGCACGCCTTTCTCAGCGCAGCCCCGGCGCTCGACCGCGCCAATCAGCTGATCTTCGACCTCGACCCGCCCGATGACCACCGGTTCGACCAGGTCAAGCACCTCGCGCTGCGGCTGCGCGAACTGCTGGAGGGGGAACTCGGGCTCACCGCCTTCGTCAAGACCACCGGCGGCAAGGGCCTGCACGTGCACGTGCCGCTGAACGCCAGCGACGACTTCGACACGGTGCGCGGGTTCGCCCGTCAGGCCAGCGAGGTTCTCGCGGCCCGGGAGCCGGACAGCCTCACCGTTGAGCAGCGCAAGGACAGCCGCAACGACCGTGTCTACTCCGACGTCATGCGCAACGCCTACGCCCAGACCGCGGTCGCGCCGTACTCCGTGCGGGCGAGGCCGGGCGCG
The DNA here is from genome assembly GCA_030039095.1 of Streptosporangiaceae bacterium. The sequence goes on along the minus strand of JASHQP010000106.1, from coordinate 832 downwards.
CCCGTCGCCACCCCGCTGGACTGGGCTGAGCTGGAAGATCCCGGCCTGACGCCACACCAGTTCACGCTCCGCACCATGGCGGGCCGGCTCGACCGGCTCGGCAGCGCCGATCCCTGGGCCGGAATGGCGAGGCGGCGTTACAGCCTGGCCAGGGCCGCCCAGCGGCTGGCGAAGCTGGCCGGTGTTTAGCCGCCTGGTTCACGGACAGGTCCCGTGCGGCGCCGGCCTGGCCATGTGCCGGTATTGGCCTATGCTGATATCACGATGATATTGCCATAAGCCGATATAAGTACCCGTAGGCGTCAGCTTGCTGCGTCATCGGACCGGGGAACTCGTCAGGTAGGTGGCGCTGAAGTCCTTGGCGCCGTGCTCCGGGACGCCCTGTTCCAGCCGCTTCCGGATCGCGTCCACCACCGGAAGGTCGCCGCTGGGGCTCACGCCGGCGGCGCTCACGCCGGCACCGTCCTGGCCTCGTCGACGAGCGCGTGCACCGCCGCCTCGATGGCCTTGGCGTCGATCCCGGCCACGTGCAGCTGTTCGGCCGGCGTGGCCGAGCCCGGGACCGTGTGCGCGGCGAGCTTGGTGACCCTGGACGGGTCGGCGGCCGACATTGCCGGCGTGGGATGACCGGAACCGGCAGCCGCCGCGACTCGCACCGCGTCAACTCGGAACTGTTGTCCCAGGTCACGAACTTGGTTGTGGTCCATGGTGCGCTGCCTACCCGCGGCTGCGCGTTGCATTCGCCCGGCCGGGCTCAGAGCGTGCCCACCGACCGCGCGCCTCCGGCGGCGGGCCGGCGCGGGGCCTTGGCCCCTGGTTCCGGCGCGGGTGC
>JASHQP010000105.1 GCA_030039095.1 Streptosporangiaceae bacterium | reverse complement strand
GCCGGCCGGGGCTGCTGCCGCAGCCGCCCACAGCGCTGCGCGCCGTGCTGAGCGAGCTTGGTGCCAGCCTGCTGTCCGCAGGGCAGCCGATTCCGGAGGTCAGCGCCGTCTGCGTGTACCGGTCAGGCCTCGAGCTGCTGCTGGCCAGCCCTTCGGGTGAGCCGCCGCCGGCACCGTTCGGCGTGCCCGGCGGGCGGCAGGGCACAACGTGGCGGCTGGAGCTGCCACGGCACGTGCCGCCCGAGCCGTACGGGCCCGCGCAGGCCGGTGACCTGCTGCCCGGCCTGCTCACCGCCGGCATCGCCGCCGACGGCGGGTACCTGCTGATCGATCTGGAGCACCTGCGGGTGACGACGGTCGACGGCCCGGCCGACGAGGCCGACCTGGTGCTGTCGACCGCGGCAGCGGAGCTGACCACGAGCCAGCTGGCCGGCTGGTACGACCTGATCCTGGCCGGGTTCCCGGAGCTGGCGGCCGTCGACGGCCGCGCGACAAGCTGCGCCAGCCTGGCCGAGGCCCTCGACCTGCTCGCCGCCAAGGCCGTGGGCATGCGGCGCAGGCTCGGCGCCCTGGGCGACACGGGCCGGGCGGGCATACGCCGGCGGCGGCTGATCGACCCCGGCGACGAAGACTGGGCGCTGACGCTGCTGGTCAGCCGGACCCCGCCGACGCCGGAGCAGATGGCGATGCTGGCCGACCTGGCCAGCGACCCCGGCGGGATCGCGGCACTGGTGCCCGGCGGTGGCGTGGCCCCCGACGGCCATCCAGCGCCGGCCAGCTTCCGGCTCGAGCCGGACCCGGCCCGGCCGGGCGGCATCGCCGGGCACCTCGCACCGCTGCACCTGGACGTCTGGCCGCAGCCGCTCACCAAGGACGACTACGAGGCTCTCACCAGCTTGTTCCGTGTGGCCGCCGACCTGAACGACGTCGCGCCGGACCAGCCGCCGTACGACGGCTCGTCGTGGCCGCCCGCGCCGGAGCTGATCGGCCTGCAGGAGCCGCCGGACGAGGAGCGGCCCGCAGGCGCGGGGCCGCCCGGCGAACCGGCGGGTGAGCCAGCCGGTGAGTCCGGGCCCGGGCCCGATGAGGCCGGCGAGGAAGCGGGGCTGAGCATCGGCGTGCTGGGGAGCTTCACGGTGAACGGCGCGCCCGCCGCGCTGCAGCCCGCGCAGAGCCAGCTGATCCTGGCCCTCGCGCTGAACGGGCGGGACGGGCTGTCGAATGCCCAGCTGTGCTACCTGCTCGGTGCCGACCCGGATCACCCGAAGCCGAGCGACTCGCTGCGCCAGCTGATCGTGCGGACCCGGCGCCAGCTCGGCCGGGCGGCCGACGGGCGGGTCTGGGTCGAGCACCTCGGTGCCGGGCAGTACGCGCTGCACCCCGATGCCCGTTTCGACTGGGCCGACTTCGAGGATCTGAGCGAGCGAGGCATCGCCGCCCGCGACGTCGGCTGCCTGCGGGAAGCGATGACGCTGATCCGCGGCAAGCCGTTCACCGGCTGCTATCACTGGTGGCTGGACGTGGCCTTCACCGAAACCGTGCGGGCCCAGATCATCGACGCGGCCGAGCTGCTGGCCGAGCTCGAGCTGCGGGCGGGCGACCCGTCCGCATCGGCGCGCGCGGCGCGGACCGGGCTGGCCGGTGACGTGTCCGCCGAGCAGCTGTGGCGGGCGCTGATGCGCGCGGAGCACGCCGCGGGCAACCTCGCCGGGGTCCGGGAGGCGTGGAGCCGCTGCCTGGACGCGATGACCGACATTTCCGCCGATGGAGAGCCGCATCCCGACACTGTCGCGCTGTACCAGCAGCTCACCGACGGCGGCCGGGCGCAGCCAGCGTGGGCGCGGGCCAACCCCTGAGCCAGGGCGGCGGGCTGACAAGAACCGTGCCGGTGTGCACAAGTCTGGGCAGGTCTGAGCGGGGTTCCTCTGTGCGTATCGAGAACCAGGTGAAACCATTATTACGTGACCTTGCCCAGGGAGGACCCCCCGCCGGGCGCTGCCGCGCGCCCGGCTTCGGCGGCCCCGGTGCGTCCCGCGCCCTCCTCCCCGGCTTCCGCCGGCTCTCCGGCCGCTCCCTCCATCCACGTCGAGGACCAGCTGCAGTCCCGGGTCCGGATCCCCGCCGATCTGCTGCGGTGCGTCATCGCGCTGATCGAGATAGGGCTGCTGGCCGCCCTGGCCCTGCTCGCCCGCGCGACCGCGAACGGCGCCGAGACCGACATCGTCCTGGCCAGCCGGTATCTGAAGGCGCTGCTGCCGATCCTCGGATTCGCCGCGCACGTGGCGCTGCTGCTGCTGCCGGTCGCGCTCGCGATCCGGATGCTGATCCGCCGGCAGCCGCGGCGCCTGGCCGAGGCGGTGGTGGCGGGCGGCATCACCGTCGGCCTGGTGCTGGCCGCGAACCAGGTGCTCAGGATCCATGCCGCCGCCGGCCTGTACGACGTGCTCACCCCGTATCACACGCCCGGCAGCCGGTTCCCCGCCCTCGACTGGTACCTGTCCGGGCTCACCGCCTACGTCACGGTCATCGGCCTGGCCGGGCGGCCCCGGTGGCGGGCCGTCTTCTGGCTGGCCATCGCGTTCTACGGACTGGCCAGCCTGGTGAACAAGCAGACGACCGTGTTCTCCCTGCTGATCACCGTGCTGGTGGGCATCGCGTGCGGGGCCGGCCTGCGCTACCTCTTCGGGACCATGACGGAGCGGCCCTCGGGCCTGGAGATCGCCGAGGCGCTCGGCGAGGTTGGCACGCCGGTCGCCAGCATGCGCCGGATCACCGACGCCAGCACGGAGACCCGCAAGTACGCGGCGACCCTGCGAGACGGCGACCGGCTCGACGTCACGGTCTTCGACCGGGACCAGCAGGCGGCCGACGTGTTCTACCGGCTGTACCGCAGGCTCCGGCTGCGGACGCAGGTGTCGCGCAGCGCCCCGCTCACCGTGGAGCGTGCCGTCGAGCGGCGCGCCCTGCTGACCTACGCGGCCGAGGACGCGGGCGTGCTCACGCCGCGGCTGCGCGCGCTGATCCGGGTCGGCCCCGAGGCGGCGGTGCTCGTCAACGACAGCCACGACGGGACCAGCCTGGCCAACCTGCCGGTCCCGCTCACGGACGCGCAGCTCGCCAGGGTCTGGGACACCGTCCTCCTCCTGCACAGCCGCCGGGTCACGCACCGCGCGCTCACCGCCGACCGCATCGTGCTGACCGGCGAGGTGCACGGCACCGACGGCCGCCGTGGACTTGGGCTGCCTCATATCGACGTGCGGCGGGCGCGCGACGGCGGCGAGGTCATGCTGCTCGAGCCCGGCAACGGCGACGTGGCAGCCAGCGACCTGCAGCTGCGCCTCGACCTGGCCCAGCTCCTGGCCGAGCTGTCGCTGCTGGTCGGCCCCGAACGCGCGGTGCGCAGCGCGCGCGGCAAGATCAGCAGCGATGAGCTGGACGCGGTGGCGCCGCTGATACAGCCGGTCGTGCTGCACCGCTCGACCCGCGGCGCGCTGCGCCGCCGCGCGGACGTGCTGCCCGCGCTCAGGAGGCAGCTGCGGCCCACGGCGGCCGGTGCCGAGGAGTCTTTGGTCCAGGTCGAGCGGTTCCGGCTGCGGACTCTGGTCACGCTGGTGGCGGCGGTGTTCGCGGCCTACATCCTGGCCGGCGAGCTGGCCAGGACCAGCTTCGGCGACCTGTTCCGCCACGCGAACTGGCACTGGACGATCGTCGCGCTCGGGCTGTCCGTGCTGACCTACGTCGGGGCGGCGATGGAACTGTCCGGCTTCGTGCTCGAGCGGCTCAGATTCACCCGGACTCTGCTGACCCAGGTCGCCTGCTCGTTCGTGACCCTGGTCACGCCCGCCGCCGTGGGCGGGGCGGCGCTCAACATCCGCTACCTGCGCAAGTCCAGGCTGGCGGGTGCCGACGCCGTGGCGAGCGTGGGGGTCTCGCAGGTCATCGCGTTCGCCCTGCACCTCATCCTGCTGGTGATCTTCGCCGCGCTGGCGGGCACGGCGAAGAACACCCGGCTCGAGCCGCCGGGATGGACCTACATCGCGCTCGCCGTCCTGGTCGCGGTGATCCTGGCCGTGCTCGCGGTGCCGGCCGGCCGCAAGATGCTGCTGGCCCGCCTGGCCACCACGCTCGGGCAGGTGGCCCCGAGGCTGCTCGACATCGCGCAGCAGCCCGCCAAGCTGGCCGAGGGCGTCGGCGGCGCGCTGCTCGTGACCGCCACGTACATCTTCTGCCTGGACGTGTCCGTCCGCGCGTTCGGTGGCTCGCTGCCGTTCGTGGCCGTCGCTGTGGTCTACCTGACCGGCAGCGCGATCGGCTCGGCCGTCCCCACACCGGGCGGGATCGGCGCTGTCGAGGCTGCTCTCGCGGCCGGCCTGACGGCCGCCGGGATGCACGGGGCCGTCGCGTTCAGTGCGGTCTTGTTGTTCCGCGCCGTGACGTTCTGGCTCCCGGTGCCCCTGGGCTGGGCCGCGCTCGGCTACCTGCAGCGGCGCGAGGTGCTCTGAGCTAGCCGAGCCTGGCAAGGGCCAGCGCGGCGGCGAACAGCACGAGCCCCCAGGACATGGCGCGCAGGGCACCTTCCAGCGGGGCGAGCAGTGCGGCCTGGTCGAGCGCGACCGCCTGGCCGTCCGCGAGGATCACGCTGCCCTCCACCTGGACCGAGCGGCGCCGCAGCGTCCGGGCCGGGGTGCTCAGCCTGCGCTGCGCCGCCGACATCGCCAGCGCGGCCAGCGCGGCGAGAACCGGCGCCACGGCGAGCCGCCCGGTCTGCGCCGTGTACGCGGTCAGCACCGGGAACGCGCCCCAGGCGGCCGCGAAGCCGAGGTCGGTGTGGATGATGCCGCTCAGCAGTTCGGCGTTGTACGCGACGACGAGCGCCGGGCCTACGATCATGAACGGCAGCAGCACCCAGCCGACCCTGGTGACCCCATAGACGCCGAATGCGAGGGCACCGGCCAGCCCGGCGACCGTGACGGCCACCAGGGTGGACGCCGGAATCCGGGTCTGCAGGGGCCGGCCGTTGAGCTCGTCGAGCGCGTGCGCCGCCAGCCCGACCGCGAGGAAGAACGCGCCCAGCGTCGCCAGCAGCGGCGCGAGGCTGACGCGCGGCGCCAGCGCCGCCCCGATGACGACATAGGACAGGTGCCACGCCGTGTACGGGGGGTGCAGCAGGGTCCACCAGTCTCGCCATCCGCCCGGGCTCGCGGCGTAGTAGGCGGGCCGCGCTCCGGCCTGGGCTCCATCACCCACCTTCGCGCGTTCCCCACATCACGAGCCCGCCGCCCAGGCTCATGACCCGGGCGCCGACGTCGGTGAACCCGGCCCTCCGCCACGCCTCGACCGTCCACGCCAGCGGGTACCGGCGGTAGTGCCCGGAGATGCTCGGGCCAAGGAACCGGCCGACCTCGTACCACTCCCGCCCGCCGGTGAGCAGCCCGCCAGCGGGCAGCAGCAGCCTCGTGTAGAGGAACCACCAGAACCGCCAGAACCGCGACGGCGGCAGCATGAACTCCAGGCTCGCGACCCGTGCGCCCGGCCTGACCACGCGCGCCAGCTCGCGCAGCGTGGCCTCCGGGTCGGCCACGTACCGGAACAGGTACGTGAACGTCAGCGCGTCGAACGCGGTGTCGCCGAACGGCAGCTGCTCGGCGCGGCCGGCCACCAGCCGGATGCGGGCGGCCATCCGAGCGCCGTCGACGTTGCGCCGGCCCTGCCGGAGCATCTGCTCGGTCAGGTCCACGCCGACCACGGTGGCACCCGAGCGGGCCAGGCCCAGCGCGACGCCGGCGGTGCCCGACGCCACGTCGAGCACCGTCTGGCCCGGGGCGGGCTCGATCCGGCTGATCATGGCGCGCCGCCAGCGGCCGTTCTGCCGCAGCGACAGCAGTTCGGCGAGCCGGTCGTAGCGCTGGGGGAGCGGAGCGAACAAGTGCTGTGCGAAGCGGTTGCGCTCCGCGGAGGCGGGAGCGGGATCGGCGGCGGGAAGCGGCACGGCGTCTCCTCAGTGCTCGCCCGGGGGACGGCCCGGAATTTCACCGTACGCCAGTGCCCGGACAGACGGGAAGCACTGTGATCTAATGCTGGCTGCCCCGCCGAATGCTGGACGTGAGGAGCGGAATGGTACGTCAGTGGTGCATCGTCGGCATGGCGCTGACCGTCATGATCGGCTCGGCAACGGCCGCCGCGGACGTCGCCTCCGCCTCGCCGTTCTTATCCCTGGCCGCGAGCACCTCCGCGGTGGCCCCCGGGCAGCCGATGGTCAGCCCTGGCGGTCTCACCGCGCCGGGTGCCCGCCGCGCGGCCGGCAACCAGGAAGTCGGCAGCACGAACTGGTCCGGCTACGCGGTGTCCGGCAGCGACGGCGCCTACCGCAGCGTGTCGGCGCGCTGGACCGTGCCGGCCGTCACGTGCACGCCCGGTGACCAGTACGCCTCCTTCTGGGTTGGCCTGGACGGCTATGGCGGCCGCTCCCGCTCGGTGGAGCAGACCGGAACAGATTCGGACTGCACCGGCAGGACCGCCAGATACGACGGCTGGTACGAGATGTACCCGGCGGCACCGGTCTACTTCCGCACCAAGGTCAGGCCGGGCGACCATCTCAGCGCGTCCGTCACGTTCCGCGGTGCCGGCACCTACACGGTGGTGCTGAAGGACAGCACCCGCGACTGGAGCCGCACCGTCACCAAGGACGAGCCGGGCCTGGCCCGGTCCTCGGCGGAAGTGATCACCGAGGCGCCGTCGTCCACCAGGGGCGTGCTGCCGCTCGCCGACTTCGGGACCGTCCGCTTCGCCGCCGCCAAGGTCAACGGGGAGGCGCTGAAGAAGCTGCGCCCGCTCGAGATCATCATGATCGGCGCGGATAGGCTGGCCAAGGATTCCACCAGCGCGTTCGGCCCGGCCGGAGCGTTCCGCAACACCTGGATCAGGAGCAGCTGACCCGATGGCGAACGAGCAGCGGATCACGGTCGAGGCGGACGCGGGCCGGGTGCTCGACGTACTGGTGGGCGGCCCCGAAGACGCGCTGCCGCTGGTGTTCCACACCGGCACGCCGAGCGGGCTGGTGTGGTACCCGCCGCTCGCCGAGGCGGCATCGGCACGCGGGCTGCGCACCGTCCTGTACGCACGTCCCGGTTACGGCGGTTCCACGCCGCAGCCCGGCCGGCTGGTCGCGGACGCGGCCGCCGATGTGGACAAGATCCTTGAACGCATCGGAGCGGACGAATTCGTCACCGCAGGCTGGTCCGGCGGCGGCCCGCACGCGCTGGCCTGCGCGGCCCTGCTGCCGGTCCGGTGCCTGGCCGCGGCGACGATCGCCGGGGTCGCCCCGTCCGACAGCCCGGGCCTCGACTGGATGGCCGGCATGGCCGAGGAGAACCACGAGGAGTTCCGGGCCGCGCTGGCCGGAGAGGCCGACCTGACCGCCTTCCTGGATGCCGCGGCCGGCGCGCTGCGCGAGATCAGCGCCGCCGAGGTGAGCGGTGGCCTCGGCGGGCTGGTCTCCGAGACCGACAAGGCAGCGCTGGGCGGCGAGTTCGCCGGCTACCTGGCCGCCACGATGCGTGCTGCTCTTGCCCGCGGCATCGACGGCTGGCGGGACGACGACCTGGCGTTCACCCGTGACTGGGGGGTCAGCCTGGGCGCGCTCGGCCACGCCACGCCGGTCGCGATCTGGCAAGGCGACCAGGACCGGATGGTGCCGGGCGCGCACGGCGCCTGGCTGGCCGCGAATATCCCGCTGGCACGGGCGCGGATGCGGCCCGGCGAGGGCCACCTCACGCTGATGATCAACAGGATCGGCGAGATCCTCGACGACCTGATGACCCTGGCACGTCCGGCCGACGGCCATCGCTAGCCCGTCCTACGATGGGCCGGTGGACAATCTCGGTGCACCGATCGTGTCGTTCGACGGTTTCGACGCCGCCCGCCCCGCTGGCCGGATCGTGGTGACCAGCGGCGGATTCGACCCGATCCACCCCGGTCACATCAGCTCGATGCAGGCCTCGGCCGGGTTCGGCGACGTCGTGGTCGCCGTCGTCAACGGGGACGCGTTCCTGCGGGCCAAGAAGGGCCGGTCGTTCCAGGACCTGGAGACGCGCTGCCTGATCGTCTCGGCCATCCGCTGGGTCGACTACGTAGTGCCGTTCGAGATCGAGGGGGACCTCACGGTCCGCGAGGCGCTGCGCAGGCTGCGGCCCGACGTGTTCACCAAGGGCGGCGACCGGGTCGACGAGCAGAGCATCCCGGAGTGGGATGTCTGCCAGGAGCTGGGCATCGAGGTCGTCAGCGGGGTCGGCGCCGACAAGCAGTGGTCATCGAGCTGGTTCCTCGAGGCCTGGTCGCAGGCGACGCGGTAACGGTAACGCGGCCAGGCGCTGCCGCGGGTCACCTGGCGGCGTCCAGCGTCGCGCGCTGCTCTGCGGTCAGTTCCAGGTCGACGGCGGCAAGGCTTTCGTCCAGCTGGGCGATCGAGGACGCGCCGATCAGCGGGATCACCGGGACATCCGCGCCGATCAGCCACGCAAGAACTACCTGGTTGACGGTCGCGCCGGTGTCCATGGCCACCTCCCGCAGCGCCGCCAGCCGGGCGGGCGTGCCCGGATGGTCGAATTCGGCGAACTCGGCGGCGTCCAGCTTCTCCGGGCGGACGTAACCGCCCTTCAGCAGCGGTGAATAGGCGATGGCCGTGAGCCGCGGTTCGGCCCGCAGATAGCTGAGCAGGTCGCCGCCCAGCATGCCCGGCATGCCGTCCGGGGACCGCTCACCCGGCAGATCGGTGCGCGGCCGCAGGTAGCTGTGCTGGTACTGCAGCACCTCATAGCCGGGCAGCCCGGCCGCGGCAGCCAGGCAGCGGGCCCGCTCCACCCGCCACGCCCAGTGGTTGCTGACCCCGAGCAGGCCGACGGTGCCTTCGGCCACCAGCGCGGCGAACGCCGCCACGGTCTCGGCCTGCGGCACCGCTGGATCGTCGATGTGCGCGTACAGCAGGTCCAGCCGGGACACGCCGAGCCGGTCCCGGCTGCGCTGCGCGGACTCGCGGATCACCGGGGCGGACAGACCCTCGGGGTTGTCGATGAAGCTGGTGCCCGGGGCCAGCGGCCGGGCCCCGAGCTTGGTCGCGATCACGACTTCGTCGCGGACGCCGCGGCTGCGCCGCCAGCGGCCGAGCAGTTCCTCGCTCTCCCCACCCTGGCCGCCATTGAACCAGAACGCGTAGTTGTCCGCAGTGTCGATGAACGTGCCCCCGGCCGCTATGTACCGGTCCAGGATCGCGAACGAGGTCGCCTCGTCCGTGGCCGTGCCGAAGTGCATCGTGCCCAGGCTGAGCACGCTCACCTCGCGGCGGGTCTTCGGGTCCGTGCCAATCATGCGGTACTTCATGCGCACGAGTCTGGATCCTGGAGTGCGCTCCAGCGCAAACCCGCCCGCTCTGGTCAGCCGGAGAGGTTGTAGACGGTCTCGCCGCCGACGGTCTGCGCGCGGAAGTGTGCTTCCACCCACGCGGTGATCTGAGCGGCCGTGCCCGAGCCGCCGCCGAAGCTGTCGGAGTTCGCGCCGACGAAGTAGTGGACGTCGTGGTCGGCGACGTAGGTCTCGAACTGGGCGAGCGTGGGCGCCGGGTCGGTGCCGTTGAACCCGCCGATCGACATGACCGGCTCTCCGCTGGCCAGCTGCAGCGGCGCAGCGCTGTCCGAGCTGACCGTGGCCGCCGTCCACCGGTATCCGGAGGCGCCGTCTTTCAGCAGCGTGGTGAGGGCGCTGCTGACCTGGGTGTTGCCTGCCAGGCCGCCGCCTCCGCCGAAGCCGCCGTGGAAGCGGCCCCGGAACCCGCTGGCGGAGCCCCCCGCGCCGGGCCGTCC